>NZ_JAUSUQ010000001.1:0-300000 GCF_030814135.1 Caldalkalibacillus uzonensis
TATAAGAACTCCTCAGCACATATATGAGGTTAAAGTTGATGCATATGTTGGCCAAGTTCTTAAAGTGGAGATTGAAGATTAACAAAATTTCCTCGGTATATTATTAAGCAGTAGAGCAATTCTTCATGCTCCAGATCTTAAGGCTGCACACACTTTGTTAAATCAAGTAATTAAAGATTATATTGACAAGGCTCCACGGTCCATGAACGGATCATTCGTATCTTTCCAAACCGTGAGTCAGCTACCCGGTTGATTGGGGCTGTTTTGCTAGAGATCGATGAAAAATTGGATTACACGTCGTTTGTAATCTTAACGACTGAATACTGGGGGTGGCGCAAAGCACAGGAACATGATCAGATGATATCTGAGCATGAGCATTTACGTCATGCAGGCAGAATATGCCACTGGGCTGTCAAGGGAACGTGGAATACCAAAGCAACAGCGAGGATATGCCGCGAAAATGCCCTTAGGGCTTCTTTTTTGTAAGTCTTAGTTACTTTTTCAGACTTAAAAATGGTTAATCGTGTATTTTTATGTCAATACAGTATAAAGGTCTTTTGCTTTTGATTGTGGTGATTCATAGGATACATTGAAACCAGAATATTGGTTTTAAAAAAATTAAAGGCACGGTCCCCGCTCTTTTTGATAAGAGGATAAGGAACGAAAAAAAGCAGCATAAGCGCTGCTCTTTATTGTGTTGTCCGGTCATTGCTGGACGATGGAAATGGGTGATACATGAAGTTGTTTAAAAGAAAAATGGACGTCTTCTGAAGCGTCTTCTGAATGGGAAAAATGATAAAAAGGCGATGCTGAAAAAAGGAATGGCAAACGGGAAGAAGAAGAATTGGACTTGAGAGCCTTTTTCTTTTGTTTTTGTCCAATCGGCTGTCTGACCAATCGCTTGTGATAGTTGATCGGATGCAATTCCTCCGGCTACCGGTGTAAGATAAACGTGTGTTGGGGTTACGCGGGATATTCTTCCGTCGAAAATTCTTCCATCTCGGGTGCCAATTCTGGCCACTCGTCCAATGTTCGCCCGGCAAAGAGCATAATATCTGGACATGGTTTTCGATCCTCCTTTAGAAAATCTTAAGTTTAAAAAATTCAATTTATACTATGCCGGACGCTTATAAAGAAGCAGGGTGTATATCTTGGGATTTGTTAAATTAGGTAGATGTGACACGCACAAAATTAAAAACTAAACATAAGCTGTGATGAAAACCTATGTCTGCAGTGAAGTGGGGGATAGAAGTTGAATCACATGCTTACTGGTTATAATTGGTCACAGGTCTTAGATAACCTGCAACGGAGCTTATTTGCTGAACAAATGGTTTGTTCGATGAGTACGCAACTATTTCATATCCCGCGAACTCAAGATTTGGAAGGGAACCCTGAAATGCATCAGCATCTGGTTCCGGCCTCTTATCATCGAGTAACTGCCATCGGCTCGGCTCAGCGGTTACAGCACGGAGAATATCATGAATCCATTATCAAGACCTTATCTTCCTGTATTCAAAATGCGAAAATGGAAGACAGAGGCGTTATGGAATGGTTATATGTTATGAAAGAAGCGGCAGATTCTGATGTAAAACCATATATTGAAACCATAATTTATTGGCAAGAGCTGACTCAATATAAACTGGCACTTGCAGAACATGCCTTAAATCAAATCGGTATTTATGTAGAAAATGCTGGACTTTCCCCAACCCCCTATGTACGGAGTTAGATACCGATAATGATGTAAAGGGGTGGATTAAATTCTGGACGGAACGTAATAATGTCCAACATGACAAGCCGTAAAAGTAAAAGCACTGCCCTTCTGACAGTGCTTGTTTGTCATCAATTTGGCCCTTGTATCAACAGGGGAGTTACAATAGAGGAACGCGTGTCTTGTTACCTTAATGGGATTACACCTGGATTAGGAGCAGAAGGGTCTATGAACGGGCAAGAAACAGAAACAGCCGACAATGATAAGTAGGACGAACAACACAACGATTAACGCAAAGTCATCGAAAGGCCGGAAAGGCAGGACTCTTCCGTCAGACATTGGCTACCCTCCTCTCAGTACGGTTACATTAATATACGTCCATCGTGAATAGTTGTAAGGGCGTATTACCCAGGTTAGCGATGGAATTTTGTCAGGATTATTGATGTTTCATACCACTATTGCTGCCATTGCCTTATCTGCCGCGTTTTAGCCGTATTATGGTTTTATGGCCCATACGACCACAAGCCATTTTAACGCAGACCGGCGGCACCGCTTTGTGCGCAGCCTGTTTTATTACTAACTTCGATTGTTTGGAATTAATTACTTGCAGAATAATGAACATATATTCGTGTATAATGAGAACAAATGTTCTTTTTGGGTGGGCGGCTTATGAAAAAGTTCCTATTGAAACAGAAGATGATGAATCATCCTGTGGACATTATCTATATGGATAAAAAAGGCCACATCACATACCGAACCATATTCGTAAAGAAAATAACTTAAGAAAAGGTCATTGCTTTTTGTACGCTTCGTGAACAGCAACGTACCTTTGAACTAAGTAATATCTTGGCTGCTGAAAAAGGAGACATCAATGTTGCCAAAGGAAACAAAAATTACACCTGGTTCCAGCCTTATGTGGATATCCAGTCGGATGATGCTTCCAGAACTCGTTATGCCATAGATCAATATATATTTGAATACGATCATCATATAATGAAATATCATCATAATAATTCTCCGTATGCCCGCGACCGGGAAACAAAATCAAAGTTATTAAAACCAAGATTTTAATACGGTAACACCATGGCATATCTTCTCACCTAACGTAATCATTCCAAAGAATTTGACAAAATCTTCAGTCTCATTTATAGTGGAAACAGACCGAATGGTTTCTTTTTGAAGGGGGAACAAATATGCGCAAAGGTGATATAACTCGTGAGATGATTATTAAAAAAACAGTGCCCCTGTTTAATCGTTACGGTTATTTTGGTTCCTCCGTTTCAGACATCATGGCTGCTACGGGACTTAAAAAGGGTGGCATTTATAATCACTTTAAAAGCAAAGATGAATTGGCACTGAAAGCTTTTGATTATGCTGTTGAAGAGATGAGCCGGCACTATGCGCAAGCACTACAAGGAAAAACAACTGTCTTGGAACAAATTGAGGCTTTATTTTCAGTGTATGAAGACATAGAAAATCCGCCGATTGAAGGCGGCTGTCCCCTGTTAAATACAGCAATTGAAAGTGATGACGCTCACCAGGTATTACTTAAACGTGTTCAGCAAGCCATGGATCGCTGGCTCTCTCTTATACGTTACATATTATTAAGGGGGATAAAGCGGAAGGAACTTCGTCCTGATTTGGAAGTTGAAGAGATAGCCTCATTTATCACTTCATCGTTTGAAGGGGCCATTATGTTGAGCAAGCTTTACAATGACAGCAGTCATCTGCAGCGGACAAAGAGGCAAGTGATAGAGCACATCAAAAATTATTTAATTTTATAAACAGTTAATTGCATGATTGATATTTATATTTTTTTTGAATCAAAAAAGACCAATCGGTCTTCAGGGGAGGAGGTTAACAGGCCGTTTCTTGTTTCAACTCTTACGCAAGATGGAAGGAGAGTGGTGACTCACAACGGATTACGTGTTGAGCCGGACTATAACTTCGAAAAAGCCCCTTGTTTTGATATTGTGGTTGTTCCCGGAGGCCCGTTTTCCTGCATTCAGCGGATATTACTTAACGAAGAAGTCAGTACATATGTTTCCGAAAGTAAAGGTTGTCCGCAATCAAAGGGTTGTGGATGATGGGAATGTTGTCACTTCACAAGGCGTCTCTGCGGGAATTGATATGGCTTTTCATGTGATAGCAAGGTTGTTGGGCAGTGAAGTAGCTAAGAGGACATCACAAACCATGGAATACGATTCAAGGTTTATATGTTAGTTCAGGTTTATACCCAGTCACACATACAGCTAGAACAGGCTTCAACTTAATGGATTGCATGTGGATATCAGTAAAACCAGCTTCTTTCAAATATTGTGTATAAGTTTTCCCTTCCTCTAGTGCTGTCTGATCCGTGGCCCCTTTATTGCGGGGTTGGAAAGTAACCGCCAGTATTCCACCGGGTTTCAGATGTTGACCTAATTGGCGCAAGTGCGTAACCGGTTCTGGCCAAAACATGAGTGAATTAACGGTAAATATTTTATCGAAGGGCTCATGAAAAGCAGGGAGGTGCTCAATGGACGCCTGCTTTAGCTCCACTTTTCCTAAGCTGATCGCTGTGGCATTTCGTTTAGATGCTTGCTGCATCATGATTGGTGAAGCGTCAATTCCAACAACCATTCCTGTGTCAAGCTGCTTGCTGACCAGTTCAATAGCAACTCCGGGGCCAAAGCCTACTTCCAGCACTCTGTCATCAGGCTGAATAGATAAGATGGAAACAGTCCAGGCGTTAAGCTCCCGGTTAGAGACAGCCATTATTTTCCCCGCTACATGTCCCCAAAAACCTTCAGGTAGCTTAAACTGATCAAAAAAACGCTTTAACAGCTCTGCCACCATCATCACTTCCTTTATCCCAAATTCAAACTAGTACTTTAAGTACACTTATGTTCGTACTTGTGCAGGTTGTGACGCATGCGGTTAAGCATCGTCATAAGCATTGCTTTTTCTTCAGGTGTGAAACCAGCTAACAACTGATCCTCCAACTGGTTAGCTAGTGGCCAAAAGTGTTGGTTTAAAAATTTTTTTCCACTTTCGGTCAAAAAGATCCGCTTGGCACGTGCATCAGTTGAGTCTACGTAGCGGACTATCAGTTCTTTGCGTTCTAATTGGTCAACCAATGATGTCAATGAAGGGGCTTTGATATTTAAGTGATTCCCGATATCTTTTTGAGATTGACCATCTTGACTGATCAGACATAACAAAACTGAAACTTGAGCGTTTGTCAGTCCAAAAGAATTTAACTCCATTTGAAAGGCTTGACCCAACGATTGGACAATCCGTTTTAACTCATAGCTGATAAATATGTGCTGTGGTTCCAATCAGTCTGTCCCTCCCCCGAAAGTGATTGGTTTTACAAACCTGTGCTAATTAGTTAGTTTCGCTAACTAATTTTATTATAGTATATGTCAAACAACTTATTCAATAAACGGAAGCCTCAAAATAAAATAATAAACGATCAATACACTTCTGATCATGGCGGTGCCCGAGAACTGAAGCGATTGGAAACTACTTAATTTTACCGTCTTCAATCAACTGATGGTGACGACTTCACTTTAAATGGTTTGTTAGTGAGAAATGTCCCAGGCAAAAGGCAAGTTGGCTGGTATTGTGAGCGTCCAGTATAATAGAATAATTGTTGTATACTCCTAAAAAAACTGTTTTAAACAATAATCAAGTAGGTGGGTAGAGTAATGAATAATTCTTGGAATAAAGTAATCTATAAATCTGGTCTCCAATTTATGACAAAATTTTTGACCAAACCCCCATTCACCCTGAATCCTATGCCGAGGCAGAACATACTGGTGTATTTTTAGCAACACGAAAGCAAATTTTTAAAGAAATATCAATTAAGAGAGAACAAAAAATACTTTTTGTAGGCGTAGGAACGGGAGCAGATTTGGAGTTAATTGACCACTCTTATTTAGACATAACTGCAATTGATATTTCCCCAGACATGCTTAAAAAAGCAAAAGCTAAATTTGAACATTCCTCTATTAAGTTTTTAGAGATGGATGCACAGAATATGAAATTTAGTAAAGATTCATTTGATTGTATTATTGCCAGTCTAACCCTGTCAGTAGTACCTGAACCAGATACATGTCTCAGGGAAATGACTAGAGTTCTAAAGAAGGGAGGGCAAATGATTATTTTTGATAAATTTTCTCCAAAAAATAAAGATCTTTCATTACCTAAAAAGTTTCTGAGACCCATTATTCGTGTATTAGGAACTGATATTGGTGTTAACTTTGAGGAATTATTGTTAAAAAATAATCAAAATTTAAGAATTGAAGAAGATAAACCTGTTATGTTAAATGGGATGTATAGAATGATAATAATGACAAAAATTTGCTAACATTTATGTCATGAGGGACAAAAGGGGTTTTTCGTTTACTTGAAGGCGTTTATGGGCCAAAAGCATGTCCTTAGAAAAATAGCTCTTCGTTTGGTATAGTAGAAATGTCCAAACACGAGCTTAGGAGAAGAGCATATTGGAGGACGAGCTATATGCTATCAAAACCGTGGTTAAGACGTATCTTACTTGAACAAGGATTGTTTGTTTCTTGGATAATCGCTTTCACAGCAACACTCGGCAGTTTATATTTTTCAGAGATAATAGGATTTATTCCCTGCGAGTATTGTTGGTATCAGCGCATATTGATGTATCCGTTAGCTATTATTTTGGTTATCGCCACAGTGAAGAAGGATACTGGGGTGGCTGTATATGTCTTGCCCTTGTCCATCATGGGTGGAAGCATTTCTTTATTTCATTATTTAACTCAAAAAGTGACATTTTTACGTGAACAAGGTGCAGCATGTGGCCCCATACCATGTAACATTGAGTATATTAACTGGTTTGGGTTTGTGACTATTCCCTTTTTGGCACTTGTTGCTTTTATACTGATCACAATCATTCACCTGTCATTATTCTATGTACAAAGGAGCGCAAGCAAATGAAAAAAGTCATCTTGTTTGGAGTCATTATCTTTGGATTGTTTAGCGCCTTGGGCATTGTCACTTATTTTCAACAACAGAAGGCGATAGGAGGAAATCCATATGGCAAGGACCGTCTTCACCCTGAGACCGTTAAGCAGTTAGATAATCCGTTGTATCATAATCAGATCTTACCCGAAGCATTAGCAGAAAGAATCCAGAATGGAGAGGAGCTGTTTATCTATTACTACCAGCCGGATTGCCCCTATTGCCAGGAAGTGACGCCAAATTTGGTTGGGCTTGCGAAAGAGAAGAGCTTCGAGTTATATTTACACAACTTGAGAGAGTTCCCTGAAAGTTGGGAGACCTATGGTTTGGATGCTGTTCCTGCTGTTGTCCATTACAAAGAGGGAGAAGAGCTGTCCCGTATCGTTGGTTTTCACGACCGTAGGGAGTACGAAGTATGGTTTGAGATGAACGGAGTAAAATAGGCTGGGCTAATAACTAAAGAGGTGATTCCTGTAATCAAAGAAACAGTACGATACACTTTTTCAATTGGACGAGCAAAATATTCTTCAGCCATTATACAGTCAGCGATGACGGACTAGTTTATGAATTTACGTTGTATGATAATGTCTTAATTGCCTGAAGACAAACGCTAACTGCTGCAGACGTTAAGTTTACGTACGATACTTGTTTAGAACATCCTAAATCACGTTTTAAGAACCCTCTGCGTATTGTGGAAAATATCGAGGCTCATAGTGATACATCCTTTACAATTACACTAAATACTATGCATAGTTTGTTTCGAATTGCTCACACTAGATGGTGAGAATGTCAAGGAGGGACTAAAAATGAAAGCCGTTACTTATCTGGGGCCAGGAAAAAAGGAACTAATGGAAAAGCCAAAACCAAAAATTGAAAAGGAGACAGATGTCATTGTTAGAATTACAAAAACAACGATTTGCGGAACGGACTTACATATTCTTTCAGGGGATGTTCCTACTGTAGAAGAAGGTCGAATTTTAGGACATGAAGGTGTAGGAATTATTGAAGAAGTTGGTTCGGGTGTAAAAAATTTTAAAAAAGGTGACAGAGTATTGATTTCTTGTATTACCTCCTGTGGAAGATGCGAAAATTGTAAAAAAGGTTTGTATGCGCATTGTGAAGATGGGGGCTGGATCTTAGGACACTTAATTGATGGAACCCAAGCAGAATATGTAAGAATTCCTTACGCAGACAATAGCCTTTATCCTATTCCGGAGGGTGTAGATGAAGAGGCTCTCGTCATGCTGAGTGACATTCTGCCAACAGGATTTGAAATTGGTGTGTTAAACGGTAAGGTTCAGCCTGGACAAACAGTTGCCATTATCGGAGCTGGTCCCGTAGGTATGGCAGCGTTATTAACAGCTCAGTTTTATTCACCTGCAGAGATCATTATGGTTGATTTAGACGATAACCGTTTAGAAGTTGCCAAAACTTTTGGTGCAACTCAAGTGATCAATAGCGCTGACGGTAGGACTGTTGAAAAAATTATGGGCTTAACCGACGGAAAAGGGGTAGACGTCGCGATGGAAGCCGTCGGAATTCGAGCAACATTTGATATTTGTCAAGAAATTGTAAAACCAGGCGGCCATATAGCCAATATAGGTGTTCATGGAAAAAGTGTTGAGTTTCATATTGAAAAATTATGGATACGTAACATTACGTTAACAACCGGTCTTGTCAATACGACTTCTACACCGATGTTATTGAAAACGGTGCAATCGGACAAATTGAAACCGGAACAATTAATTACTCACCGCTTTGCCTTTTCCGACATTATGAGAGCTTATGAGGTTTTTGGCAACGCAGCAAAAGAAAAAGCATTAAAAGTCATTATTTCCAATGACTAAGATCTCTTTTTTAAAAAAATCCATCCATTCTTGACCTTTACAACCCATATTTCACGTGGGTCGTGAACAAGATGTTGAATTGTTGCTCGGTCCTGGCGTACAGGCGTCCGATTTCTTGATGAACCGACGACTGGACTTGCCCCTTTTGTCAACTGCGTTCAGGGTCTCTGAGTTTCTGTTTAATCCAAGCATCACTCAAAAGAAAACTCTGCCAGCCTGATCGCAATTTCATCTTCAAGATCCTTTGGACTACTGCCCATATAGTTATTCAATAAAATGGCAAATGTTAATGGATGTCCATCAGCTGTGGTCACATAGCCGCATAATGATGTTTTGGCCGTCAATGAGCCTGTTTTGGCTCTCACATTTCCAGCAGCAGCTGTATCCCGCATACGATGGCGCAGGGTTCCGCCAACCATTCGTTCACTGATGCCAGCAACTGGCAACGACCCAAAAAATACATCAAACCATGGCTCCTCTTGCACCACATGGAGCAGCTGAGTTAAATCTTTGGCCGCAATCATGTTCAAATGAGACATTCCGGAACCATCTCTGAGCCGGATCGCTTCATGATTTAAACCACGTGAGGCAAGATAATTTGATACGACCTCTAGTCCTTTTGACCAGCTTCCCTCATCATGGATCACCTTCCCCATCTCTTTGACCATGATTTCGGCATGTCCGTTATTGCTGAACTTCATAAAAGGAATAAAAAGCTCAGATAAAGGCATAGATTGCCTGGTGATTAAAGGAGTTGCATCTTCTGGAGTGGCTGCATAAACTTGATCATCTCCAAGTATGCGAATTCCAACTTGTTGAAGAGACTGTTTGAATAAATCCAAAGCATATCCAGTCGGCTCCCAAACGCTCACCCAGGTTCTGTCATGCAGACCGTTGTGCGGTATGGTTCCTTCGACTACGATGTGATTATGTCCATGTTGCCGCTGGATGGAAATGCTCCTGGGTCCGCCTTGTTCTACCGTTTCAGTATTGTTTATGATGGTGACGTAATCTGTTTCAGGAATCACCTGCAATTCAGCAGGTTTTCCCGGTTCTGTCGCATGAACTTCTACGATGACTGTACCAGCATCGTAATCCTCATTTGGAGAAGCGGTCAATGCGGAAACTTGCACCCCGGCATAACTGCTTTCATTATCCCAGGCCATGTCCGTTGAAAGTCTGACATCATCAAACCAGGTATCATCGGCGACAAGATCTCCCCGGATGATATGTATTCCTTTTTTTGCAAGCCCCTCAGCAAATCGATCAAAGTCTTCTGTTAAAAGTGTTGGATCCCCTTTTCCTTTTAAATACAAATTGCCATGGAGAACCTTTCCTTTTATTTCACCATCTGTGAGCACGAGCGTTTCAAAGGTATAGTCTGGTCCTAGCACCTCTAATGCTGCAGCACCAACTAATAATTTTTGGTTTGATGCAGGCGTAAGACGCACATGGTCCTGGTAACCATATAAAACCTCTCCCGTTTTGGCCGAACGAACGCTGACTCCAACCAAAGCGCCATCAAGTCTGGGGTCTTGTAACACGGCATTGAGTTGATTTGCTAACTTTTCAAGGGCTTCTTCATGATGTACACTTTGTTGTGTTGCTCCGTAAGGTTGGCTGTCAAATATACTTAAAACGAATGCTAATAAACAGAACATTATCATAAGCCATCTGTTTGGAATCATTATTACAAATCCTCCTAGCTTTATATAGTATGAACATTTCCACGTTAATCCAGTCAGGGACCTAGGGTCTGTAACATAAGAAAGACCATTTTGACGTTGAGCATTAGGAAGGAATTTCAACAGAATATTTAATATCAGAATTTTTAATTAATAATAATAAATATTATAAACTTATTAGTATAATATTGACATGATTATAATTATCATTTAATCTATTGGTAGGTGAGTGATCCCGGGACACTTGTCAAATTAGAAAATGGAGGAGGAGATAATTTATGTTCATGCGTGTTGACAAGTTACAAATTGAGTTGCCCAAACCAAAAGAAGGGGATGCCAATGCAGCAGCAGCAGTGCAGGAGTTGCTAGGTGGGCGCTTTGGGGAAATGTCCACGTTAATGAATTATATGTATCAATCTTTTAATTTCCGCGAAAAGAAGAAACTAAAACCTTACTATGACTTAATTGCCAATATTTCCACAGAAGAGCTGGGGCATATCGAACTGGTTTCCGCCACGGTGAATGCGTTACTGGAAAACACAGCACCTAACAAGGCTCCAGATCAAACGCCTTTTGGCTTTGCTAAAGATGTCCGCAATACCCATCACTATATAGCTACTGGACAAGCAACGCTGGTAGGTAATTCCATGGGACAAGCTTGGCAAGGAGATTATGTCTTTAACAGCGGTAACTTGGTTCTTGATCTTCTGCATAATTTCTTCCTTGAAGTGGGCGCACGCACCCAGAAAATCCGGGTCTATCAAATGACGGACAACCCCGTGGCCCGCGAAATGATTGGCTATTTGCTGGTCCGTGGAGGTGTTCACGCCCTGGCATACGCCAAGGCACTGGAAACGTTAACTGGTGTTGATGTGAAGAAAATGCTCCCTATTCCAGACATCGATAACAACAAATTCCCTGAAGCCAGAAAATTTGAGGAAAAAGGAAGCCATCGTACCTTGTATCGCTTCAGTCCAGATGACTACAAAGATATTAAACTGATCTGGAACGGAAAACATCCAGATGATGGCCAAGAGTTAATTGTCTCAGACACATTGCCTGAAGGGGGACCTGTTCTGGAAATGGAGGAGCAGCCTGAATCCTATGCTCCAGGCTTTACACCGGAAGACTTGTATGAAATTGCTCAGAAACTGCAAAAAAATCTCTAATGAAAACTGTTAAAGATATATTAGAGGTTTTAGAAGTGGAAGAACAATGGAAACAAGCCAGTCCGCTATTTTATAGATAAATAAACCAAACGAAGAAACTCCTGTCTGTATTGAGACAGGAGTTTCTTCGTCAAACTTTTGACAAATTATGCTTAACATACATTTTTTGGACAAAAAGTGGGTGACAAATGAAGCAGAAACAGAAATATTTAAGCAGTAGGCTGGGATTACCACAAAGAGGAAGTACACAGCCTTTTAAAGATAGGGAGGTTTTTGGGCATCCATTCATTTTTTAAATTCACAAACGTGTATATTTTCGAATGTACTTCCAGAAAATATAAGTGTTCGTTTAACATGAAACAGTGTATTGCAATGAGACATTTTTATTCTTATAATGTTATTTTTAATCTGGAGGGATAAAATTGGGTAGCCAAAACATTCAACATATCTTTGAAGGGGAGATAGATCCAGTATCAAACAATTACGTCCTAAAAAAGGTTAAAAATTTGGAAACCCAATCTGTCATTAGTCCTGAGCAAATTCAAACAATTTATAAGCATTTGTCAAAAGTGCTTAACAGTAGTGAAGACTATGTTATAACTGTTAATGATCAGATGCCAATAAGACTTAGTCATGATGACATAAAACAGTTATTAATTGAGTTAGAAGAAATAAAAAATGGCTTACATTAAACGACATGACAGTTAATCTGCTTTTCTACACAACCCTACACCGTAAGGTTTATTACATTTTAAAACTATTGGCCAATGTTGATTGTCCAACCCCCTTTTCATTTGACATCATACTCTTTATTTTCTTACTTTTTGCTCTATTTCGCCGTCGGCGATTATTTTAGGGATAACATAAGCAGTGGTTCAACAACAAAACCAATGGAATCCAGTATTAAGTATAATATGACTTTATTTAAGAGGCAGTCGGTTTTTCTTATCTACGACTACCTCTTTTTAATATATTGAAACGAGGACCAGAAAGATTATGGCGACCGCAAGGTCACCAGAAAATTGAAATTCTCTACTCTACAAGACTATTTCCTGGTTTTTTCTTCAGAGTGATTTAAGCGCTTGAGCTAAGAATTGAGCAATAGCTCTCATGCCTGACACCCCAGCTGCCTGCTCCGCCTGGGGGTTATAATTCGTGTTGGTGTTCACGTCATAGGTATAAATCTGACCATATTGATCCTGGATAAATTCAATGCCTGCAAAATGAATACCATTATCTCTGAGAAAGCGCTCATACTTTGCCAGAAGAGGGTGGTGAAAGTCTTTCATAATTTGGAATTTAGGTTTTGGATCCTGAGTCGTTGGACAAAACGTATCATTAATTTGACAAGAATCAGCTGGGCACAGTTAAGTTTTTCCATACCCCCTCCTATTCTTAAACACTACGAACCTAGTATAGTGAGAGCCATGATATTGGCTTTAAAACAAAAGGTACCAGGGAGGGGAACAATGTTTAGAAAAGTTGCTTTATTGTTCAGTATATCGTTACTCGTCTTTGGATCATTAGGTGTGATCAATGCCCAAGCGGCTACTTCAGGTTGTGATGTGTGGAGTGATAAGCTCGTCCGTGGTGTTGATACTTCTCAGTTTAACCAGGAAGTTGCCCAACTCATAGAAAATGTGCTCGGTCAGTTTAATCTTCAACAACCTCAGCAAGCAGAACCTTCACAGCAAACACCTCCTGCCCAAGGCAGTCAAGATGGGGTGCAGCAGTCGGAACCCGAGCAACAGTATCAAGCTCCACAAAATGATAATGAGCGTCAAATCCAAACAGATACAGAGGTTTCTTTAAGCGCCGATGAACAAAAAATGGTAGATCTGGTAAACCAAGAACGTCAAAAGCGCGGCTTATCCCCATTAAAAGTAGATGCAGAACTAGTTAAAGTGGCCCGTGTCAAGGCGCAAGATATGATCGATAACAATTATTTTGGCCACCATTCTCCAACATATGGTTCACCTTTTGACATGTTAAATCACTTTGGCGTCCAGTTCCGCACCGCGGGAGAAAATCTGGCTGGCAATCCTTCAGTCGAAGGGGCCCATCAGTCACTGATGAACTCTGACGGACATCGGGCTAACATTTTAAACGGACAATTTGGTAAAGTGGGAATTGGGATTATTGATGGTGGTCCATACGGCAAAATGTTTGTGCAACTTTTCACCGACTAACAACCATGAAAACGAGTAACACCTTAATAGGGAGACCAACAGAGGTCTCCCTTTACCATTCCCGTTAGTTTAAAGAATGTTATCCAACTATCAGCTTTAGTCATTAGGTTAACCGCCGTTATTTAAAACATGTAAAAAAAGAGCCAGACAATGTCTCGCTCTTATTCAAAATCCAAGGTTGATCAAAAGAGACCATGTTGTACTTCATGGACCTCTTTTTTCCGGTATACCATTCCTTCCATGCGTGCCACAATATCGTTCTCTTCATTCGTCACAGTCATTTCATACACGGCCAGGCGGGGGGTCTTTTTTATCTCTGTGGCCGTGCATGTCAAGGTTTGGCCTATCTGACCGGGAGCGAGGTAGGACATGTGAACATTGATGCCAACGGCCACCTGGCCATGGGAATTGCTGGCTGCAGCAAAAGCATAATCAGCCAAGGAAAAGATTAGCCCTCCGTGGCAAGCTCCGTTAAAATTTAAGTGTTGTTCAGTTACGGTCACTCTCGTTTGGGCAACACCTTTCTCTAAGGACACGAGTTCAATCCCTAGGTATCGAGCATACGGATCTTGTTCAAACAAAGGCTTCAGTGTTTTATTCATATTGTTATACTCCTTCCATCTTGAGGATCCGGCAGTTATTCAATATCATATTACCCCAATTCGTTTCTTTTTCACAATCCACCACAACTGGTGATTTGGTAACACAAAGTGACCGTTGACTACTACATAGGGCAATGCTATTTAAAAGAGAGGCAGTATTCACCTTCCATTAAATGGATATGTAAGGAGGCATAGCAATGCAGAAAAATAACAATATCTCTATTCCATATAACGGCCAATTACACCAAGCCCATTTTATAGAGCGGCTCAATCGCTTCGTGGTCCGTTGTGAATTATTAGGCCAGCCTCTTCATGGCGCACGATGTGCTGATCCAGGGTTAGCAAGCTGCGTAGTGGAAGCCCACCTTCCCGATCCAGGTCGGCTCAAAGAGCTTCTTGTTCCCGGCTGCACACTATGGCTTAGAAGCAACACTAAACCTAAACGTAAAACGAAATGGACTGTCGTTTTATGTGAGACACCTGATGGGAAGGGGCTGGTCTCTCTGGATACGACTCTGCCAAACCGTTTAATTACCGCGGCCCTTGAAGCCGGGGCGATAGAGGAACTCCGGGACTGGTCTCTGGTTCAGTCTGAATTTAAGCTGGGACGCTCTCGTTGGGACTTTTTATTAACCCATAGCCGGGATGGCCGCAAACTGGTCTTAGAAGTGAAAAGCGTCACCCTTGTCAAGGATAAGGTGGCCCTGTTTCCTGATGCTGTCACGGTGCGTGGGACAAAGCATCTTCGAGAGCTCGCCAGACTTGCTGGAAAGCCGCAGATGGAAGCGGCTGTTCTGTTTGTGGTTCAGCGAGAGGATGCCATAAGGATTGAGGCAGCCCATGACATTGATCCTCGTTTCGCCGAGGAATTGGAAAAAGCAGCAATGAGCGGTGTCCGTTTGCTGGGGCGAAAGTGTCAAATCACGCTCAGTGAAGTGATCTTGGGAGATAAGGTGCCCGTCATCACCGGCGTTTTCTAAACGTTTCAGGACTGGAGCAAACGGAACCAAGGCTTGTATATAAAGCAGGCTTGCCCAGTATTTCCCCGAAAATAAGAAAATTCGCACGATTCAACATTGGAAATTATACAGAAGCTCTAAACTTGACGCACAATGTCAGTTCTTTTCGAAAAAGAGGGAGTTAAAGTGGAATATCCCATCTTTTTTTGCTGAAAAAATCGACAAAGGGGCAAGATTAATGTAAGCTGTTATAGGGAGTCTATTTTAATTTTAGAGACAGGTTTGGATGGGAGGATAATGAATGAATATCCATGAATACCAAGCAAAACAAGTGCTCAAACAATATGGTGTAAGCGTTCCCGAAGGACATGTTGCTTTCACTGTGGATGAAGCAGTGGAAGCGGCCGAAAAGCTGGGGACCGATGTTGTCGTGGTTAAAGCCCAAATCCATGCCGGAGGCCGCGGAAAAGCTGGCGGTGTTAAAGTGGCCAAAAGCTTGGATGAAGTGCGTACATATGCTTCCGAACTCCTGGGCAAAGTCCTGGTGACACACCAAACAGGACCGGAAGGAAAAGAGGTGAAGCGTCTCTGGATTGAACAGGGCTGTGACATTAAGCAAGAATATTACATTGGGGCCGTTGTGGATCGGGCCACCGGGCGTGTGGTGATGATGGCATCTGAAGAGGGTGGAACAGAGATTGAAGAGGTGGCTGCTCAAACACCGGAAAAAATCTTTACGGAAGTGATTGACCCTGCCGTAGGGTTGATGCCTTTTCAAGCACGCAAGTTAGCTTATGCCATCAATATTCCTAAACCGCTTGTCAATAAAGCTGTGAAATTTATGCTTGGTTTGTATCAAGCATTTGTTGATAAAGATTGCTCTATGGCGGAAATCAATCCGCTGGTGACCACCGGTGATGGTCAAGTATTGGCGCTTGATGCCAAATTAAACTTTGACTCCAATGCCCTTTTCCGTCATCCTGACATTGTGGAAATGCGCGATTTATCCGAGGAAGATGAAAAGGAGATCGAGGCTTCCAAATATGATCTCAGTTACATCAGCCTGGACGGTAACATCGGTTGTATGGTGAACGGTGCTGGACTGGCCATGGCCACCATGGACATTATTAAATATTACGGTGGTGAACCGGCCAACTTCTTGGATGTAGGCGGTGGCGCAACCACAGAGAAGGTGACCGAAGCGTTTAAAATTATATTGTCTGATCCTAATGTCAAAGGCATTTTTGTGAACATTTTTGGTGGCATTATGAAATGCGATGTCATTGCCAATGGCATTGTGGAAGCAGCCAAACAAGTCAGCCTCAATGTTCCGCTTGTGGTTCGTCTTGAGGGCACCAATGTGGAACTGGGTAAAAAGATTTTAAGTGAATCCGGCCTCAATATAATTGCTGCAGAATCAATGGCAGATGGTGCCCAAAAAATCGTTGAACTTGTTAAATAAGAAGTGGTTGGCACAAACACGTTATAAAGTTGACCGAGCGTTCAGTTCGTGTTCAGCCATTAAGACCTGACTAAGAGATGAAGGAGAAAGGCGGGGAAAGGTATGAGTATTCTGATTAACAAAGACACAAAAGTGATTACTCAAGGAATCACTGGGGCAACCGGTTTATTCCATACCAAAGCGGCTATTGAATATGGAACCAAAATGGTTGGCGGTGTTACCCCTGGTAAGGGGGGGACAGAAGTAGAAGGCTTGCCGGTCTTTGATACTGTCCAGGAGGCCAAAAAAGCAACAGGGGCAACAGCTTCAGTTATCTATGTTCCTCCTGCTTTTGCAGCTGATGCCATCATGGAGGCTGTGGATGCTGAGCTGGACTTGGTGATTTGTATTACGGAAGGCATCCCTGTTTTGGATATGGTCAAAGTGAAGCGTTACATGGAAGGAAAGAAAACACGCCTCATTGGCCCCAACTGCCCGGGTGTGATTACACCGGAAGAGTGTAAAATCGGTATTATGCCCGGTTACATTCATAAAAAAGGTCACATCGGGGTTGTCTCCCGCAGTGGAACTTTAACTTACGAGGCTGTGCATCAGCTGACGACACGGGGCATTGGTCAATCCACCGCTGTGGGCATCGGCGGCGACCCTGTTAACGGCACCAACTTTATCGACGTTCTGAAATTGTTTAACGAGGATCCCGACACTTATGCCGTGATTATGATCGGTGAAATTGGCGGCACAGCCGAAGAGGAAGCAGCTGAATGGATTAAAGCCAACATGAAAAAGCCTGTTGTCGGCTTTATCGGCGGGCAAACTGCACCTCCTGGAAAACGCATGGGTCATGCCGGTGCCATCATTTCAGGAGGTAAAGGAACAGCTGAGAGCAAAATCGCCAAGCTGGAAGAATGCGATGTGAAAGTGGCCCGCACCCCGGCTGTGATCGGTGAAACGCTTGTTTCTGTACTGGAGGAACACGGCCTGCTTGACAAATGTAAAACACATGACGCTGAATAAGGCGTTCGATACAGCGGTCATCTTAAGAAGCTACACCAAGTGCTGGTGTAGCTTTTTTTACATTCCAGCATGATACAGGCCAAAGGGGGGTAACAGAATGCGGGATCTATTGTTGGGACTGGTCATGACACCTGGTATCGGGTGGAAAACGATTTATGATTTGCTGCGGCAGGGGGTGGATGAGACAGGATTCAACTTAAGCGCAGCGCAGTGGAAAGCAGCATTTCAACGTTTAACAAATAAACAAGCACAAGCATTAAGCCAGACACTGAACCTAGATAAGATAAATAGTATTAAACAGCAATTATTTAACAATGATATTGATTACCTTACCATTACCGATGAACATTATCCTGCCTTGTTGAAGGAGATAGCCCAGCCGCCCTGGCTTTTGTTTGCCAAAGGGAATCTGCAGCTTTTAAAGAGGACTTGCTTGGCTGTGGTTGGTTCACGGAAAACCACCGCTTATGGCCAGACAATTACCAAACAAATCGTTCCCAAATTGTGCGAAGAAGGGCTGTGTATCGTCAGCGGCATGGCCCTAGGGATTGATGCTTATGCTCATCAAGCGGCCCTTGAAGCTGGGGGTGACACCATTGCTGTGCTGGGAGCCGGGATTAATGTGATATATCCTGAACAAAATCGGCGTTTGTATCACAGGCTGGTAGAGCACGGTCTGATTCTTTCCGAATATCCGCCTCAAACAGCCCCCCATCCCGGGTTTTTTCCGCAACGGAACCGCATTATTGCCGGACTGAGCTACGGTGTGCTTGTCGTGGAGGCAGCTCAAAAAAGTGGCTCACTGATTACGGCCCACTATGCCCTTGAACATGGCCGGGAGATATTCGCTGTTCCTGGTTCTATCTTCAGCCGTCAATCGGTGGGGACAAACAACCTGATTCAGGAGCACGGGGCCAAACTAGTGACTGCTCATCGGGACATTGTGGAAGAATTGCACCATATCCTCCCCCTGAATAAACAGCCGGATTCGGGCAAGGGAGCAGGATTAAAGGAGTACCAAGTGGCAGATGATAAAGAAAAGACAGTACTGGCGTTGTTAAATGAAGAAAAGGTGCATATTAATGAACTACATCTCAAAAGCGGACTCTCCTTAAGTGACATCCAGCGTATATTGCTTAAGCTGGAAATGAAGAAGCTGGTCATATCCCTGCCCGGTTCCTTTTACCAAAAGCAAGGACTCCCTTCCGGCTCTGATTAATAGCAGAAAGGTTTGACAAGGGGAAGGGAATTGTTTCATAATGAAAAAAGTTTGATTCATCATGAAGGGGGAGGACACTTGATGCCTGACGCACTTGTAATCGTCGAGTCTCCCGCTAAAGCGAAAACAATCGGTAAATACCTTGGAAAAAAATATGTTGTTAAAGCTTCAATGGGACACGTTCGCGATTTGCCAAAAAGTCAAATGGGTGTCGATATTGATAATGGTTTTAGCCCTAAATATATTACGATCAGAGGAAAAGGGAAAGTCCTTAAGGAACTGCGTGATGCGGCCAAAAGAGTAAAACATGTCTACTTAGCCGCCGACCCTGACCGGGAAGGGGAAGCCATAGCCTGGCACCTGGCCCACAGCCTGGAGATAGATGCTCAATCTAACTGCCGGGTTGTCTTTAACGAAATCACTAAACAGGCGATTAAAGAAGCATTTAAGCATCCCCGCAGCATTAATATGGATCTTGTTTATGCCCAGCAAGCACGGCGGATCCTCGACCGGCTTGTGGGTTATAATATCAGTCCGCTCTTGTGGAAAAAAGTAAAAAAAGGATTAAGTGCTGGCCGTGTCCAATCTGTTGCGGTTAAACTGATCATCGATCGTGAGAATGAGATTAAGGCGTTTAAACCGGAAGAGTATTGGAGTATTACCGCTTACTTAACCAAGGACGATCAGCGTTTCGAAGCCAAGTTTTACGGAGTGGAAGGCCACAAGCAAGACTTAAAAAACGAAGCTGACGTTAAAACAATTCTTGAGAAAATCGAGGGCCAGCCTCTGGTGGTGCGGTCGGTTCAGAAGAAAGAGCGGAAGCGCAACCCGGTCAGCCCGTTTATTACCTCTACGTTGCAGCAGGAAGCAGCCCGCAAATTAAACTTTAAAGCAGCCAAAACCATGATGCTGGCTCAGCAATTGTATGAGGGGATTGATTTGGGCAAAGAAGGCTCAACCGGTCTTATTACCTACATGCGCACCGATTCGACCCGTATTTCCAACTTGGCCAAGGAAGAAGCTGCCCAATTTATTAAAGAGAACTACGGTGAAGAATACCTGGGCAAAAGCAGCGGAGGAGGCAAACAAAATCAAAAAGCTCAAGATGCCCACGAAGCGATCCGCCCTACCTCAGTGATGCGTACCCCTCAATCAGTGAAAAAGTATTTGTCACGAGATCAATTTCGGCTATACCGCTTAATCTGGGAGCGTTTTGTGGCCAGCCAGATGGCTCCGGCTGTGATGGATACCATGACCGTTGATTTAGAGGCAAACGGCGTCACTTTCCGTGCCACAGGATCAAAAGTGAAGTTTCCTGGTTTCATGAAGGTGTATATTGAAGATAATGATGATGGCAAAAAAGAAGAGAACCGCTTTCTCCCCGAATTAACTGAAGGTGAGCGTTTGGAAGCGGAAGAGATCGAACCGAAACAGCATTTTACCCAGCCGCCTCCCCGCTATACGGAAGCGAGACTGGTCAAAACCTTGGAGGAAAAAGGCATTGGCCGTCCCTCCACTTATGCGCCCACACTTGATACCATTCAGAAGCGGGGTTACGTCACCCTCGAAGACCGCCGCTTTGTGCCGACGGAATTAGGGGAAATTGTGATTGAATTAATGGAGGAGTTTTTTCCCGAGATTTTGGATGTGGGCTTTACAGCAGAGATGGAGCAGCATCTGGATGAAATTGAAGAGGGGAAAGAAAACTGGCAAAAAATCTTGGATGAATTTTATGCCGGGTTTGAAAAAAGGCTGCAGGTTGCCGATGAACAAATGAAAAATGTGGAGATTGAGGACGAGGTGGCTGATGAAGAATGTGAAAAATGCGGTCGCCACATGGTCTACAAAATTGGGCGTTACGGCAAATTTTTAGCATGCTCGGGATTCCCGGAATGTCGCAATACCAAACCCATTGTTAAAGAAATCGGGGTTCAGTGTCCGACGTGTACAAAGGGACAGATTGTGGAAAGAAAAAGTAAGAGGAACCGGGTTTTCTACGGTTGCAGTGAATATCCGGACTGTGATTTTGTTTCCTGGGATAAACCTTTGCCCCGTCCATGTCCCAAATGTAACAGCCTTTTGGTGGAGAAGCGCTCGAAAAAACATATTAAAGTACAATGTACCCAATGTGACTATGAAGAAACATCACAGTAACGAGCATCATGAAGAGGAGGGATCGTATGACAGCCTCTCGCATCACCGTCATCGGGGCCGGCTTGGCGGGGAGTGAAGCAGCTTGGCAAATAGCTAACAGAGGGATCCAGGTGGATTTATTCGAGATGCGCCCGGTGAAAATGACCCCTGCCCACCGCTCGGACCGTTTTGCTGAGCTGGTCTGCAGTAATTCATTAAGGGCCAATAGCTTAACCAATGCGGTAGGTATTTTAAAAGAGGAGATGCGGCACTTAAATTCCTTAATTATCCATTCTGCAGACAACTGCTCTGTTCCGGCTGGGGGTGCTTTGGCTGTGGATCGGGACGAGTTCGCCGGACGTATTACTCGGGCTATTGAAGAACATCCTAACATTACGGTTCACCGGCAAGAGATCACCTCCCTTCCCGAAGGGATCACTGTGGTAGCGACAGGTCCGCTCACATCTGATGCCCTTTCAGCAAAGTTGAGAGATCTTACAGGTGAAGAGTATCTGTACTTCTATGATGCAGCAGCTCCCATTGTGGAAAAAGAGAGCATCAATATGGACAAGGTTTTTATCGCCTCCCGCTATGATAAAGGAGAAGCCGCCTACATCAACTGTCCGATGAGCGAGGAGGAATTTGACCGCTTCTACGAGGCGCTGATTTCGGCTGAATCGGTACCCTTAAAGGAATTTGAGAAAGAGATTTATTTCGAGGGTTGTATGCCCATTGAAGTGATGGCCAAGCGGGGTAAGCAAACAATTTTATTCGGCCCAATGAAACCCGTGGGACTTGTGAATCCGCGAACCGGCAAGCAGCCTTTTGCCGTGGTGCAATTAAGGCAGGACAACAGCGCCGGTACCTTGTATAATATTGTCGGCTTCCAGACCCATCTGAAATGGGGGGATCAAAAGCGGGTCATTCAGCTCATTCCCGGACTGGAGCATGCTGAGATTGTCCGTTATGGGGTGATGCACCGCAACACGTTTATCAATTCACCCAAATTGCTAAAACCCACTTATCAGTATAAAGACAGGGAGACCCTGTTCTTTGCCGGGCAAATGACAGGTGTTGAGGGATATGTTGAGTCTGCCGCCAGCGGACTGGTCGCCGGCATTAATGCCAGCCGGCTGGCTAAAGGGGAGAAGCCCCTTGTCTTTCCCCAGGAAACGGCGATAGGAAGCTTAGCCCATTACATTACCACGGCGGACCCGGCCAATTTTCAGCCGATGAATGCCAATTTCGGTTTGTTCCCTCCACTGCCTAAGAAGGTCAAAAATAAAACAGAGCGCCAGGAGCAGCAGGCTGAACGGGCATTGAGATCAATTCAGAATCTTATACAAAATTGTCACATTTAAACCTTGCTTTTGCTCTGAAAGATGTGCTAAGATAATGTTGCTTGCGCAAGTGAGGTGGTGGGCTTGAGCATAAACCATGCGGTGGTTCTAGCATTTCAAGACTATTTGCAGTTGGAAAAGAATGCGTCTCCCTATACACTGCGCTACTATGTCCAGGATATTGAAGATTTCACACGATTTCTAAAGCAGCAAGCCGTTGCGGACTATGCTGCTGTTTCTTATGTACATATCCGGAGATATTTGAGCTTGCTTCACCATAAGGAGTACGCAAGACGCACCGTCTCACGAAAGTTGTCCAGTTTGCGTAGTTTTTTCCGCTTTTTAGAACGGGAGGGTTACGTCGCCGCTAATCCGGTTACACTGGTATCAACGCCAAAGTTGGAAAAAAAATTACCGCAATTTTTTTTCTGTGCTGAAATGGAACAATTATTTCAGGCGGTGGACAGGTCAACACCATTGGGGCTGCGTAACTTAGCTATACTGGAGACGCTGTACGCTTCGGGAATGAGGGTCAGTGAACTGGTGGGGCTTGACATGGATGCGCTGGATCTTGAATTGGGCGTTGTGCTTGTCTACGGGAAAGGGGGCAAAGAAAGGTATGTTCCCCTCGGCCATTATGCCCAGCAAGCACTGGAGGACTATCTCCGGAAGGGGCGCCCTTCTCTCATGCGGCAGGCAAACGAAAAGGCTGTGTTTTTAAACTACCGTGGAGGACGCTTGACTGACCGCAGCATACGCAGGATCTTGAACCAACTGATCGAAAGCACGTCATTAACCCAGAAGATCACGCCCCATAAGTTACGCCATACGTTTGCCACCCATCTCTTGGAAGGCGGCGCTGATCTGAGAACGGTTCAGGAGCTGCTTGGGCATGTTCAGATCTCCTCCACACAAATCTATACTCATGTATCGAATGAACATTTGAGAGCTGTCTATTATAAGGCTCATCCCCGTTCCAAGTGAGCACATGCTTAACATCATGTCCAGTGGCAGGCCTGGATATAACAATGAGGAGGGGAAATGATGAGTTCCAATTTGCACGCCACAACCATTTTTGCCATTCATCATCAAGGAGAAGGGGCCATGACCGGTGATGGACAAGTGACCTTTGGCAATGCCATGGTCATGAAACATTCCGCCCGTAAGGTGAGACGGCTTTACAAAGGCCAAGTCGTAGCTGGCTTTGCCGGTTCGGTGGCCGATGCCATGACCCTGTTTGAAATGTTTGAAGGCAAACTGGAAGAGTTTAATGGCAGCTTGCAGCGGGCCGCTGTTGAACTGGCTAAAGCCTGGCGGCAAGATAAATATCTGCGCAGGCTGGAAGCGATGATGATTGTCATGGATCAGCAAGGCTTGCTGCTTATTTCCGGCAACGGAGAAGTGATCGAGCCGGACGATGGTATGTTGGCTATTGGCTCCGGCGGTGCTTATGCGCTGGCTGCAGGAAGGGCATTGAAACGGCATGCCCCCCATTTGAGAGCAAAGGATATCTCGGAGGCAGCGCTAAGAATTGCTGGAGAAATATGTGTTTATACCAACCAGCAACTGGTCACTGAAGAAGTGAAGTAAAGCTGGTCATTTGAAGGTTAAGTGAGGCGTGTTCTAAACCCAAAGAAAAAGTTGGAGGTTCTAAATTGGATAAAAAGGCATTAACCCCACGTCAGATTGTGGAAGAACTTGACCGTTTTATTGTTGGCCAACAGCAAGCAAAGAAGTCTGTCGCCATCGCCCTTAGAAACCGTTACCGGCGCAGTTTGTTGCCTGCCCATCTGCAGGATGAAATTGTGCCTAAAAATATCCTGATGATCGGTCCGACCGGTGTTGGCAAAACCGAGATCGCCAGGCGGCTGGCTAAATTGGTTAATGCCCCTTTTGTAAAGGTGGAGGCCACAAAATTTACCGAAGTAGGTTATGTTGGACGTGACGTGGAATCGATGGTCAGAGATTTGGTCGAAACCGCCATCCGCATGGTCAAAGAAGAAAAGATGGAAAGTGTCAAGGACCGCGCCGAGCAGATGGCCAACCAAAAGCTGGTTGAGTTGTTGGCTCCTGAGCGCAAGCAAAAAAGGGGAGTCAAAAACCCGCTGGAGATGTTTTTCGGGGCTCAGGGAGAGGAAGAGAATCAGGACGCTGGCCAAAAGCAGCAGGAAGAACAGGCCTTGGCCCAGCGGCGCAAACAGGTCGCCCATCAATTGGCTTTAGGAGAGCTGGAAGACCGGATCGTTGAAATTGAGGTGGAAGATCAGTCACCTAATATGTTTGAAATTTTCTCCGGTCAGGGTGTGGAGCAAATGGGTATCAACATGCAGGATCTGTTTGGCCATTTGATGCCCAAGCGAACCAAAAAGCGCAAACTGCCTGTGTCAGAAGCCCGCCGCATATTGACCCAGATGGAAGCCAATAAATTAATTGATATGGATGAGGTCCAGCAAGAGGCAGTTCGACGCGCTGAACAGTCTGGAATTATTTTTATTGATGAGATTGACAAAATTGCTGGCAAACAAGGCTCCCAATCACCTGATGTGTCAAGGGAGGGTGTGCAAAGAGACATTTTACCCATTGTGGAAGGTTCAACAGTGATGACCAAATACGGACCTGTTAAGACCGATTATATCTTATTTATTGCCGCAGGTGCCTTCCATACAGCCAAACCGTCTGATTTGATACCTGAATTGCAAGGGCGTTTTCCAATCCGGGTTGAACTGACTGATTTGGGTGTGGAGGATTTTGTCAGGATCTTAACCGAACCGCAAAACGCCTTGTTAAAGCAATATACTGCACTTTTAGAAACTGAAGGTATAAAAGTTGAATTTTCTGACGATGCTATTTATGAACTGGCAAAAATGGCAGAACAAGTCAACCGGAACACCGATAATATTGGGGCAAGGCGATTGCATACGATCCTGGAAAAGCTTCTGGAAGACCTGTCCTTTGAAGCGCCTGACATCCATTTGGAAAAGGTTGAAATCACCCCTCAGTATGTGCGCGAAAAACTGGACACTATCACCAAAGATAAAGACTTGTCTCAGTATATTTTATAATGCTAAGGGAGGAATAAAAAATGGATCTATTAACAAAAACAAGACGAATTAACTCAATGCTGCAAAAAGTAGCAGGGCCTGTTAACTTCAGAGAGATGGCCGAAGTATTAAGCGAAGTGATTGGTGCCAATGTGTTTGTCGTCAGCCGCAAAGGCAAATTGCTGGGGTTCTCCATCGCTCAAGAGATTGAAAATGAGCGTTACACACGCATGCTGGAAGAGCGTAAATTCCCGGCCGAATACACCGAAGGGTTACTCAGAATCCAGGAAACGTCTGCCAACTTGGATATTAACAGCCCATATACGGCATTTCCGGTGGAAATGAAGGATGTCTTCAAAGATGCACTGACCACTGTGGTTCCCATTGTCGGTGGTGGTGAACGTTTGGGCACTCTTGTCCTGGGTCGTGTCAATGAGCGTTTTGAAGACGATGATCTTATTCTGGCTGAATATGGCGCCACAGTTGTCGGAATCGAAATTCTGCACGAGCGTTCTGAAGAAATTGAGCAAGAGGCTCGCAGTAAAGCGATCGTGCAGATGGCGATCAGCTCCTTGTCTTACAGCGAATTAGAAGCTGTGGAACACATCTTTGAAGAACTTGAAGGCAAAGAGGGGCTCTTAGTTGCCAGCAAAATTGCTGACAGAGTGGGCATTACCCGCTCCGTCATTGTCAATGCTTTACGCAAGCTGGAAAGTGCAGGCGTCATCGAGTCTCGCTCTCTGGGCATGAAAGGGACGTATATCAAAGTTTTAAACGAAAAACTGTTGGTTGAGCTGGAGAAGATTAAAAACTCATAACCCAGAAAAAGCGTTGTTAAGCTAAATAAAGCCTGTACCAATGACATGGCACAGGCCAACTTCAAGCCAGTTGTTCGTTAGATTTCAACACTGGACTCCTGTGAAAAAAGCCCGATCTTATCAAAGATCGGGCTTTTTTCGTGAGCTTTAGGTTATATTTTGTGACAATTTCTTCCCATCCCTCAATTCGGCAAAAACCTTACTTTTATGGATGGTACCTTAGTACTATTTTGTTGCATTTAGTTTCCCGTAGGAAGGATTTACCGGGAATTTGTCGAATAGTTAAGTGTGAATTATGTTAAACTTTGTCAAATATCAATGAATAAACTGGAAGAATGGGGAGGATCATGCATGCATTTGTTTTCCGGCACCTTTGGGCTGGTTGAAAAAGCGCTTGATGCCGCCGCGCTGAGACATACAACGATAGCCAGTAACATTGCTAATGCAGACACACCTTATTATAAGCGGCGGGATGTATCATTTGCAGCTGAATTGCAAAAGGCAGTTGATCGCCGCAACCAATCATTATCTGCCTACCGGACAGATCGCCGTCACCTTCCGTTTAAACATCAAACCTCACTTGAGCCCAGGGTCATCATCGACCAGCATACTATGTACAACCATAACGGCAATAATGTCGATATGGATTTCGAAATGGCTGAGTTGGCCAAAAACCAGATTAAATATCATGCCTTGATAGACCGGGCTAACGGCCATCTCCAGAAACTAAGAACAGTGATCAATGAGGGGCGGTAGAGAATGGGATTATTTCAGGGTATGAACATAAGTGCTTCAGCATTAACAGCCAACCGGCTCAGAATGGATGTTGTTTCTGCTAACATCGCCAATGCCCAAACGACCAGGGCCCAGTTGGTTAATGGCCAGTGGCAGCCTTACAGGCGGAAGTTAGTTGAGCTCAGGCCGCAAATCCAGGGTTCTTTCCGGCAAATGTTGAGCCACCAGGTCAGCGGGCGCGGTGATGCGACCGGAGGGGTGGCGGTGACGGCCATCCGGCATGACCCAAGCCCTTTTAAATTGGTCTATGATCCTGACCATCCTGATGCCAATCAGGATGGATATGTACAGATGCCCAATGTGGATATTGTCAGAGAAATGGTGGACCTCATGTCAGCCAGCAGGGCTTATGAGGCCAATGTCACCACTTTGAATGCGGCCAAACAGATGTATATGAAAGCGATGGAAATCGGTAAATAGTCAAAAGGAGGATGGTGTGAATGAACAGTATCGACAGAATCGGGTTTCTTCCCGGGATAAAAGCTGCTCAGCCCGAGCGGCACCATGCTTCTTCCACTGACTTCGGCGCGCTGTTAAAGCAGGCCCTCCGCGAGGTGAACCGCTCGCAACAGGAAGCCGATCAATTAACACAAAAACTTGTGACTGGAGAAGTTGATGATTTACACCAGGTGATGATTGCCGCTGAAAAAGCGAATCTGCAGCTTCAATTAACCATCCAGGTGCGCAATAAAGTGGTTGAGGCTTATCAAGACATCATGCGGATGCAAATGTAGTCTGTTTGTGTATAGGATGAGGTGAATGATGAAAGAAAAAATCCGACAGTATAAGGACCAATTCATTGAAACATGGCAATCATTAACCAGAAAACAAAAATGGATGGTTTTTGGTTCGTTTTTCCTGATCTGCCTTACACTGGCTTTAGTTACATACTGGGCTTCCCGCCCCCAATTTGTTCCCATCTATACCAATGTTTCCCCCGTTGAAGCGGGTGAAATTATGGAAGCGATTGAATCGCGCGGCATTCCTGCCGAGTTATCGGCAGACGGGAGTACCATCAGCGTGCCGAAATCGGAAGCAAGCCGCCTGAAAGTGGAGCTGGCCCATGCCGGCATTCCCCGCAGCGGAAATATCAATTACAGCGTCTTTAGTGAGAACATGGGCTGGGGAACAACAGACCGTCAGCTTGATGTTGTTGAACGGGATGCGATGCAAAATGAACTGCGTTATCTGATTGAGCAAATAGAGGGCATCGACCAGGCCAAGGTGATGATAACCTTGCCCAAAGAGAGCGTCTGGCTGGCTGATGAAGAACAAACAGCCACTGCCTCAGTGGTCATAAAGACCCGGCCTGGGCTGAGTTTAAGCCAAGGGCAGATCAACGGCTTGTACCACTTGATTAGCAAAAGTGTGCCACAGCTGCCTCCTGAAAATATTGTGATTATGGATCAAAATATGCAGCCTTTGGAGTTAAGAGCAGAGGATGATGCGGGCAACAATTTAGCTCTTCATCAGCAGCACAGGCAAATTAAACGGGATATTGAGCAAGATATTCAACGGGAACTGCAATTGATGCTTGGCCGTATCTTTGGCATGGAGAACGTGGTTGTCTCCGTCTTTGCTAATGTTGATTTTTCAAAAGAAAACAGAGAAGAGCACTTCGTTGAGCCGGTGGTTGATGATGAAGGGATTGCCATCAGCATAGAAAGGATTCAGGAAATGTTTGAAGGACAGGGTACCCCGCCCGGTGGCATTGCTGGTACAGGTGATGCTGATGTTACAGGTTACCAGGGGACATTGGCCGGTGGGGAATCCGAATATGAACGTGTTGAAGAACGAATTAACCAAGAAGTTAACCGAATTCACCGGCAAATTGAATCAAGTCCTTATAAAGTGACAGATTTATCTATCAATGTGGGTTTGGATGACTCCATTAACGTGCCGGAAGTGGAAGGTGCTCTTCAGGAGCTGCTTATATCTGTGTTACATACCTCCCTGAGTGCAAGCGGAGCCGAATTGGACGAGGAACAATTGGAACAGCGGATCACGATTTTCTCCCAAGCATTTCAGGGCGAGCCTTTGTTTCCTGAAGACGCTGATGGAGGATCTGGCAACCTGTTGGTTTATGGCCTTGGGGCTGCTCTTGCTTTAGCCCTTGGCAGCCTTGCCTTTGTCATCATCCGTCAGAGAAGGCAATCTGCAGAGAACGAAGAGGAACTTGTAGTGTCTGCAGAGCCGGAAGACGATCTGTTATCCAAGCTGGATGAGCAACCCACCAAACGTTCCCAGCTTGAGCAACTGGCCAAAGAACGGCCTGATGAATTTGCCAAACTGTTGAAATCATGGATGGCGGAAGATTAGGAGGGGGGAGCCATGCGTTCGGTAAAAGAATTAACCGGTAAACAGAAGGCTGCCGTTTTGCTTGTTTCCCTTGGTCCGGAAGTGTCTGCTCAAGTATTTAAACACTTAAATGAAGAAGAAATTGAACAGTTGACATTGGAAATTGCCAATGTGCGTAAGGTGGACAGTGAAACGAAAGAGGCGATTGTAGAAGAGTTTCATCATCTGTGTTTGGCACAGGATTATATCAGCCAGGGGGGGATTTCCTATGCTAAAGAGGTGTTGGAAAAAGCCCTTGGCCAACAAAAGGCGGTCGAGATTATAAACCGTCTAACTGCAACACTGCAGGTGCGCCCCTTCGATTTTGCCCGCAAAGCGGATCCAAATCAGATTTTAAACTTTATCCAGAATGAGCACCCGCAAACGATAGCCCTGGTTCTTTCATATCTAGAACCACCACAAGCATCCCAAATCCTTTCGGCCTTACCGGCGGAACAGCAGGCAGAGGTGGCCAGGCGTATCGCACTGATGGAAAGCACATCACCGGAAGTGATCAGCCAAGTCGAATATATCTTGGAACAAAAACTTTCCTCTTCATTGACCCAGGATTTTACAGCCACTGGCGGGATAGAGGCAGTTGTTCAAATATTGAATGGGGTGGACCGCAGCACGGAACGCACTATTTTGGACGAGTTGGAGGTCCAAGACCCGGAATTGGCTGAGGAGATCAAGAAACGCATGTTTGTCTTTGAAGATATTGTCAACCTCGATAACCGCTCTATTCAGCGGGTGATCCGGGATATTGAAAATGATGACTTGCTGCTCTCCTTGAAAGTGGCCAGTGAAGAAGTTAAAGAAGTGATTTTCCGCAATATGTCCAAGCGCATGGCTGAAACTTTCAAGGAAGAGATGGAGCTGATGGGTCCGGTCCGCTTAAAAGATGTGGAAGAAGCTCAAACCCGGGTGGTGGCCACCATACGCCGTTTGGAAGAGGCCGGGGAGATCGTGATCGCCCGTGGAGGAGGGGACGACATCGTTGTCTAACCTGCTAAAGTCAGCCTATCATTCTGCTCAGGTGCGAAAATTGTTCAATCAAAACTTGCCTGATTGCTTCGAACCTGATACAAGGGTTGAGGATAACAATACGGTCCGAACAGAACTGGAACAATTACTGCAGCAAAAGGAGAGTCTGATCGAAGAGATTAACCGGCTCGAACAAGAACAGGTACGACTGCAAAAGGAAGCTAGTCTTTTGCAAGAAGAAACACAGCGGGAGATTCAGAAATGGTGGGAGCAACAAGAAAAAGAGCTGGAACAGGTGAGGGAGAATGCCTACCGGGACGGGTACGAACAAGGTTTCAGACAGGGCAAACAGGATGCAGAAGAACAGTTTAAGGATAAAATTGAGCAAGTGGAGAACATCATTAAAGAGGCTTATATACAGCGGGACAAATTGTTAAAAAGTGCTGAACCTGATTTGTTAAAGCTGAGTGTGGCTATTGCCCGGAAGGTGATAGGAGAGGAGATAAAACAGTCGCCTGAGGTCGTTAAATCGTTAATTCAGCACAGTTTGCAACATGTCCTTGAACGAGATGAGCTTCGTCTTCACGTTCCAGCTGAACAGTATACCACCTTTTTAGCCTATATAGATGAGTGGGCTGCTGAAGTTGAAGGGGAATTGAAGCTGATACCTGACAGTACCCTCACGGCTCAGCAATGTATGTTACATACCCCTCATGGTTCCTATGATTTAAGTATCGACAGACAGCTGGAAGAGATTAAGAAGCAGTTGTTGGTTTGCTGCGAGGAGAGAATGGCCCGTGATTAACAATATTGAAGAGTATACGCAGGTCATTGCCCGCACTGAGACAATAGTCAAATACGGCAAAGTGACCAAGGTGATTGGCTTAACAGTTGAATCCGTTGGCCCCCATACCAGGTTGGGAGATATTTGCCTGATCAATCCAGGTCAGGGCAAGCCTCCAATTCAAGCGGAAGTGGTTGGATTCCGAGGCCAACATGTGATTTTGATGCCTTTGGGTCCCATGGACGAAATTGGGCCTGGTTGCTCTGTAGAAGCCACTGGGGGCGCTCTGCACATTAAAGTGGGCAGCCCTCTCTTGGGACAAGTTTTGGATGGTTTGGGACAACCCCTTTCTGGTGGAAAACTCCCTCAAGGGCTAATTTGCTATTCAACCAATCAATCTCCGATCAATCCACTGGAAAGACCGCCCATTAAGGATCCCCTTTCCGTAGGTATCCGGGCCATTGATGGATTGTTAACGATAGGCAAGGGACAACGTGTAGGTATCTTTGCCGGCAGCGGTGTAGGTAAAAGCACCTTAATGGGTATGATTGCCCGCCATACCACAGCCGATGTGAATGTGATCGCCCTGATTGGGGAAAGGGGGCGGGAAGTCCGCGAATTTATTGAGCGGGATTTAGGCTCTGAAGGCAGACAAAGGACTGTTTTGGTTGTGGCCACATCTGACCAGCCTGCCTTACAAAGGATCAAAGGGGCATTTACAGCTACGGCAATCGCCGAATACTTCCGCGACCAGGGCAAAGACGTGTTGCTGATGATGGATTCGGTGACCCGTTTTGCCATGGCCCAAAGGGAAGTGGGGCTGGCCATTGGTGAACCGCCAACCACTAAGGGCTATCCGCCCAGTGTTTTTGCCCTGTTGCCCAAACTGCTGGAACGTTCGGGTACCTCTCGGGTGGGCTCGATCACTGCCTTTTATACCGTATTGGTAGACGGGGATGATCTTAACGACCCCATTAGTGATGCCGTGCGTGGTATCTTGGATGGTCATATCGTCCTTGACCGTCAACTGGCCCAAAAAGGCCACTTTCCGGCCATTGATGTGCTGGCCAGTGTCAGCCGTGTGATGAAAGCGATCGTCAGTGAGACACACCAGAAGGCTGCCCAGCAGTTTGCACGTATGCTGAGTTACTACAATGAGGCAGAAGATTTGATCAACATCGGGGCCTACAAGAGAGGCTCTAACCGCAATATTGACCTGGCAGTTAGAATGTATCCAGATATGATTCGCTATTTGCAGCAGGGGATAAATGAACGATCGAGCTTTGAGGAAAGCAGACAGCACTTGATCGAGCACTTCGGAAAGGAGACCGACCATGGCTCAATATAACGATCTCTGGCAAAGGCTTCTCGATGTTAACACCAAGCAAAAAGAACAGGCTCAGCTTCAATTGGCCGAGGCGATGGACCGTCAAAACCAAGCAGAGGAACGCTTACATAAGACCCAGCAGGCCATTGAACAATTGAATCAGCACATGGTCAATCAGCAGCAACAGGGGATATCCAGCACTGATTTGCAACAGTTTTCCCAATATGCCCATTATCTCCACTCACAGCTCATGACAGAACAGAGAGCATTGCTGAGCGCCAAGCACTATACTTCTACAATTCAGCACAGAGTACGCCAGTTTATGACGGAAGAAAAAAAGTGGTTGAAATTGAAAGAGAAGCAATTGAAGGCCTATGTTTTAGAACAGCGGAGAAAAGAACAAAAAGAAACAGATGAAGTAGCCAGACACAAGTATTGGGGAGTGGCAGCACTGAGGAGTGAACAGTTTGACAGAGCATGAGCGTTCTTCATTCGGCAAATGGAAAAAACTGAGTTTGTTTTTGGGCCTCTTTCTGATTATCCTCTTCATCACCGCCGCCATTGTTCTGTGGATGGGAGGTCAAGGTGTAGGGGAGCTGATGGCAAGGGCGCAGCAGGTTCCCGTGCTTTCTGCCCTCCTTCCTGATCTGGAAGAACGGCAGGCAAAGAAACGGGTGGAGGTCCTGGAGCAGCGTTTACAGGAAGCAGAGGAGCAACTCGAGGAAAAAGAAACCGTGCTGGCCCTGATGGAACAGCAATTACTGGAGAAAGAGGAGGAAGTCAGGGCATTATGGGAACAAAATGATGAACTGGAAGCTGAGTTGAAAGAGAAGACCCTGACCGATGAGGAAAGGGAACAGAAGTTGTCTGAGCTTGCTGACGTCTATTCGAGCATGTCTGCCTCACGGGCAGCATCCATTCTTGAAAATTTGACCCTGACTGAAGCCGCGCTGGTTTTACAGCGCATGGATCACGAACAACAAGCCCGGATTTTGGCCCGCATGACACCTCCGTTTGCCGCTGATCTTACCGTGGTATTGAAAGACTTCGAACAGGTGGAAAACCCGGATATGGCGGCCTTGCAAGAACGGATTGTGTTATTAATGGAGTCGGTGGAACAAGCAGAAAGCCGCATCTCTATCCAGAAGATGGTCTCCACCTTTGAACAAATGGCCCCCGGCCAAGCGGCTCAAATTTTCACTGCCATGGAAGAGGATCCGGCTGAGTTTGCCTTGGCTGTAACCATTATGGCCAACATGGGGGATACACCACGCTCTCACATACTAGAGAACATGGAACCGGATATGGCTAAAGTTTATGTCCGGGCCCTGGCTGAATAACTTTTGGATAAATGTAAGATCATCTACGGAAGGAGGTGATGGAAATGTTGGATATGCTAACCTTGTTTACCCAGCATCAAGAAAGGTCAGGGCAAGCCAAAGTTGTCAAAGGTGAGCGGCCCGGCCTGGCAGCAAAAGAGGGGCCAAGTACCGCGGATACACCCCTTTCCTTTTCCATGCAATTTGTCCGGCTTCTAGGGGAGTTAGAAGGTGACAGCTTTGACAGGGCGAGGAAACAGGAAAATTCTGCTTCTGACAACTCCGCTGGAAAAAGAGGAGGGGATTTTTCACTTCCATTTAACAGCTATTCTCCAACGCGGGAATGGCCTAAGGTCAGAGAATCTAATACTGACACAACTGGTGACCTCCTGTTTGAAGAAAATACACACACTGGGGCTGTAACTCCAGCTTCACCAGAGGTTTCCAACGAGGAACAAGAACCCCGTTTTGCTCAGCAGGTGATGCCTGTAAGCTTTGAGACGGCAGAGTTCCCACACAGCGAAGGCGTCTCCCAATCGGTTCAACTGCAGGTTAAAACAATTGCAGAGTCCGGAGAAGGTGGGAACATCTTGAAGGATGCTGTATTTATTGATCATTTTCGTCCAGAACAACAGCAGGTTCTCATCTCTCAATCTGACAAAAACAGCCTGTTCAAAGTAATTAGTCATGGCTATCCACGTCACCTTCTTACACAAGAAAACAGTGTCTATGATTCACTAAGAGAAGAAGCTGCTCCCGCTGGCAACGTAGGCCAAGCAAAACCAGGGATGCATCAACTACTGGCTGGCTGGAGTGCTGACCAGGGACTAGCCCCGTCTGCTCAATCTGCTGATCAGAAAGGATTTCATTCATCCCAAACCAATCATTCATTTGGAGAGCAGCACACCGGGACAAACACTCTGAACCTCTCCACTGACAGTACATTAACATCTGGTGCAACGGAAGCCACTAAGAGTGTTCAGGAGAACGGGACAAAGGAATCCACGCTTGTCCGCTATGCCTACATGGTACAAGATCTTGAGCAGGTGCTGCGCATGAAGTGGAACCGCGTGCAGGAAGGAAATGTAACCCAAATACGTATACAAATCCATCCCGAACATTTGGGTGAGATGGATATTCGCTTAACCTCCAATGAAGGAAAGATGACCATACAAATATTGGCCTCTACCCGGTTCGCCTTAGAATCCCTGGACCGGCATATGTACCAACTGCAAGCGGTCCTTGCCCAACAAGGTTTGCAGGTTGAGCGTATAGAAGTCATCCATCAGCAACTGTTATCTCAAGAGCTTTCCGGCCAGCACGATAAGGAGGGCCACCGACATGCCCACCAGGGTCAAGACCAACAAAGCACAGCAAAAGAAACAGCTCGTGATAAGTCACCTGAACAAGGAGATTATATCGCCCATTATAGAGTCCTGGGGGATTCGGCTACTGTGGATTATGTCGTCTAGGCGATGACGAGATGGAGGAGTAGAACAATGGAGAAAACGGCATCCGTACAATCAACGACTCACCCGTACTTTAGACAAGTGCCAACATTTGAAGAGAGAAGTGAGTTGGGCAGAGATGCCTTTTTAAGAATCTTAATTGCCCAATTGCGTTATCAGGATCCTTTAAATCCGATGGAAGACCGGGATTTTATTGCCCAGACGGCCCAATTCAGCAGTTTGGAACAGCTTATGGCCATCAATCAGACAATGCAGGACTTGACCTTTTCTCAACTTCAACAAACTTTAACTCATTATTCCCATCTCATTGGCAAAAAAGTTTACTGGGAGACAGACAGTAACAATAACAAGCAAAGCGGAGAGGGATATGTCAACGCTGTGTTTGTGAGAGATGGAGAAGTCATGGCTGAATTGGACAGTGGTAAAACAATTGCGCTTAAACATGTGTACCGGGTAGAACAGGCAGAGTGATGATTACTTTATTACAGTGATGAAAGGAGTTATGTCTCATGTTACGTTCCATGTATTCTGGTGTATCAGGTATGAAAGGGTTCCAAACCAAGCTAGATGTGATTGGGAACAACATTGCTAACGTCAATACCGTTGGCTACAAAAAAAGCCGGGTGATGTTTCAGGATGTGCTTAGTCAAAATTTATCGGGTGTTTCCGCCCCAGAAGAGGGAACCCGCGGAGGGGTTAATCCACGGCAAGTGGGTTTAGGTGTCCAAATTGGAGCAATCGATACCCTTCACACACCGGGCTCACCTATGACCACAGGGGTATTAACTGATTTAGCCATTGCCGGAGACGGGTTCTTTTTGGTGGTACCTCCCGGAATGGATCCTAATGACGGAAACTATTATCTAACCAGAGCCGGTAATTTTACTCTTGATGCGGAAGGACAGTTGGTGACGTCTGATGGTTATCTAGTGCTTGGCTTTGACGTTGATGACGATGGAAACGCCATTAATAGCCCTATTTCCATCCGAATCGATCCGGATGCTGATTTTGTTGCTTATGACATTACACGCAATGGAAATGTAATAGGTTATCTTGAGGATGGTACATCTGAGGTCATTGCTGTTATTGCCCTTGGTTTAGTCAATAATCCTGGCGGTCTGAGAAAGATAGGCGGTTCACTTTATGAGATGACTGCAAACGCCCATCCCGATGGAGCGTTAGTATGGGGACAAAACCTAGGAACGATTGATAGTCTTGGTGTAACGACGGAGATCATCTCCGGTATGCTGGAGATGTCCAATGTGGACCTGACAGAGGAATTTACGGAAATGATCATTGCCCAGCGCGGGTTCCAGGCCAACTCCCGCATTATTACCACATCAGATGAGATCCTGCAGGAAGTTGTCAATCTGAAGCGCTAAGATAGGCCATTTTTGGCGCAGGGTACAAACATGACTGCTGTAAAGGAGGGGTGAGCCAGGGACCCAAGCCTGGTTTGCTGTATACCCATGATAAAGCTAACAAAGCTGAACAAACAGACGTTTTATCTCAATGCCATCTATATTGAGCGGGTTGATTCCACGCCGGATACAGTGATTACACTGATCAACGGCCGAAAAATCATTGTCTTGGAGTCAGCTGGAGAGGTGACCCAGCTCGTCACCGAATACTATCGTCAGGCCGGTATGATCCGGCAGATCATCAAAGAAGGGTTGCCTTCCAGCAGCCTTCACGAAGATGACGCTCAAAACTAGGTCAAAGGGAGGTTAATCCCTTGTCAGATGTTTTGTCACAAAAAGAGATTGACGATTTGCTGAGTGCCCTTTCTACGGGAGAAATGAATGTGGATGAGTTAAAAAAAACAGAGGAGAAACGGATAAAAACTTATGACTTTAAACGGGCACTCCGCTTTTCCAAAGATCAAATCCGCAGCTTGACCAGAATCTATGAGAATTATGCCCGGACGTTAACCACTTACTTCTCAGCCCAGCTGCGCACGTTTGTTGAAATCTCTGTTGAATCTGTGGAGCAGCTGCCCTACGAGGAGTTTATCCGTTCTGTGCCCAGTATGACCATCCTGAATGTGTTTCATGCTTCGCCTTTGGAAGGACGGTTACTGATGGAGATCAATCCCAATATTGCTTATACGATGCTGGACCGGATACTGGGGGGAATTGGTACCAGTCCGTCCAATATTGGCAACTTGACTGAGATTGAAAGCAATGTGATGGAGCGCATCTTCAACGGGGCTATCGAGCGCTTGCCGGAAGCATTTAAATCAATTGTTGAACTGGCACCAACGATAGAGTTCATGGAAACTAATCCTCAGTTTTTACAGATTGTGTCTCCTAATGAGACGGTAGCAGTGGTCTCCTTGAATACCAAAATTGGTGAAGTGACCGGTATGATTAATTTTTGTTTGCCTCATGTGGTACTGGAGCCAATTATTCCCAAACTGACGGCCCAGCACTGGTTTGCTGCCCAAAAGAAGGCCCGTGAACCAAAAGAGGTTGAACTGCTGCGCAAAAAAGTCAAAAAAACGTCCCTTCCCTTAGTCGTGGATTTAGGTTATTCACTGCTTAGTGTGGGAGAATTTCTTAAACTTGATGTGGGCGATGTGATCCGTTTGAATGAAACAGTGGATGATCCACTGATTGTCAAAGTGGGTCAAAAACCAAAGTTTAGGGCCCAACCTGGCACCTGCCGCGGTAGGATGGCTGTTCGCATTACGGAATTGATCAGAGAGGAGGACGAAGATGGCGAGTGATATGCTGTCCCAAGAGGAGATTGACGCCCTTCTAAGACAGAATGAGGACAATGAAGATCAGAATGAAAAGGGGATGAGTGGAGAAGTAAACGAGTATTTGTCTTCCTTTGAACAGGATGCGTTCGGGGAGATTGGAAATATATCTTTCGGCAGTGCTTCTACAGCTTTGTCAACGCTGTTGAACCAAAAGGTGGATATTACCACACCTCGGATCTCACTTTTGCATACTGATCGCTTGGAGGAAGAGTTTCCTAAGCCTCATGTGGCCGTTCATGTGAATTACACAGAGGGATTTAAAGGGTTAAATTTGCTGGTGATAAAGATGGAAGATGCTTGTATTATTGCAGATCTCATGATGGGAGGTGACGGGACCAACCCTGACCCGGAACTGAATGAGATTCATACCAGTGCCATTCAGGAAGCGATGAACCAAATGATGGGGTCAGCAGCAACATCCCTGTCCACCATTTTTAACAAACGGATTGATATCTCCCCTCCTGGCATTGATATCTTTGATGTATCCAGTCCAGATTTTAAGCATCCAATCCTGGAAGAAAAGATATTGCTTAAAGTTGCTTTTAAAATGTGTGTTGGGGAGCTGATCGACTCGGAGATTATGCAATTAATCCCTATCCCCTTTTCCAAAGAGATGGTTCAGTTACTTATGAACCCGGGAGAGTCTCAAGAAAAACAGGTGTCATCTGCAGGTGAACCTAACCAAACCATACATAATGGTGACCGGCAAACAGGAAGTCCAAACGCCACTCAAGCTGAAAAGCATGTAAGTGAGTCAAATTTAGGCAGTTCTCAAATGTCCAGCTCAGTCCAAAAGAATAACAGGACTCAACAACCCTCAGTCCAACCTGTTGAATTTGCCGAATTTGACAGTAAAGCTTCGCTTACTTCCCAGCCCAAAAATCTGGAGTTATTGATGGATATTCCTTTGCAGGTTACGGTAGAACTGGGACGGACCAAGCGCTCTATTAAAGAAATTTTAGAACTGTCTCCCGGTTCTATCCTCGAATTGGACAAGCTGGCAGGTGAACCTGTGGACATTCTCATTAACAACAAACCCATTGCCAAGGGTGAAGTGGTGGTTATCGAAGAAAATTTCGGTGTACGGGTAACTGAAATATTAAGCCAGTGGGACCGTCTCAAAAAAATATAAGCTTTAACACGGGATGAAATAGGTAAGGAGGAAGCTGAAATGGGAAAAATTCTTGTTGTCGACGATGCTGCTTTCATGCGCATGATGATCAAAGATATTTTGACCAAAAACGGTTATGAAGTGGTAGGAGAAGCCGCTGACGGCCAACAGGCTGTAGAGCAATATTCGGAATTAAAACCGGATTTAGTCACAATGGATATTACTATGCCCGAAATGGATGGCATCACAGCATTGAAAAAAATAAAAGAGATAGATCCTGAAGCAAAGGTGGTCATGTGTTCAGCAATGGGACAACAAGCGATGGTGATTGATGCTATCCAGGCAGGGGCAAAAGACTTTATTGTCAAACCTTTTCAGGCAGACCGGGTGCTGGAAGCCATAAAAAAAGTGATAGGATAAGGGATAGCAGATGCTAAGCAAGTGTTATTTGGGGTTGTGCTTACTTGTAGTAGTGGCTTGCGGGATTACTTTTGTTCTGGCGGAAGGTGTGCAAGCCACCTCAGAAACAACACAAGTGGGCGAAACAAGCGAGCAAATTGAATTGCCTGACCAAAGCAAAGCATTGGGCCGGATGATGATTCAGGTCGTGGTTTACACCCTGCTTGTTATAGGCCTCATTGTGTTATTCGTCCGTTTTTTGGGTAAACGGCAGCAGAAGTTAGGCTACCACCAGTTGTTTCAGCACATGGGGGGCACTTCGCTGGGGCCCAATAAATCCCTTCAACTAATCAAAGTGGGAGATAAAATCTATCTGCTTGGTGTTAGTGAGCAGATAACGCTCATTAAAGAGATAGATGATCCCGCTGAAATTGAACGGATCGAAGCGGACAGGGAGAAACAGCAGGTATTCTTGCAGACGCCTGTTTTAGAGCGGTGGAAGTACTCGCTGGATCAATGGCGAAACCAAAAAGAAGATTCACATTTCCATTCACTGCTGAAGAGGAGTTTACAGAACCAGCAAGTGATGCGCGAACAGTACCAGCGTCATTTGCATCAAGGACATTCCGCTGATGTAAGTGGCCGGGGAAAAAAAGAGGGTTGAGGTAAGTGATAGACATGTTAATAGCACAAACAACCGGTGCACTGATCCCAGGTCTTAATCTAGAAATTGGCGCATCAACAGATCCTGAAGATGTTGCACTGACACTGCAACTCTTAGCATTATTGACAATTCTGTCGTTGGCTCCTGCCATTTTGATCATGATGACCTGTTTCACCAGGATTGTGGTCGTGCTGGGTTTTGTGAGAATGTCACTCGCCACGCAGACCATGCCGCCCAACCAAGTGTTGATCGGCTTGGCCCTTTTCCTAACTTTTTTCGTCATGGCACCAGTATTTGGGGAAATTAATGAAAATGCTCTACAGCCTTATTTATCAGGTGAGATTAGTCAAGAGGAGGCGTTTAATCTGGCCGTCGGCCCCATTAAGGAGTTTATGGCCCAACATACACGGGAAAAAGATCTGGCTCTGTTTCTCAGATATGTGGATGAGGAACAACCTGAATCAGTCCAGGATATCCCTTTGACCGCCCTTGTTCCTGCCTTTGCCATTAGTGAGTTGAAAACTGCTTTTCAAATTGGCTTTATGATTTTTATTCCTTTTTTGATTATCGATATGATTGTGGCCAGCACCCTGATGTCAATGGGCATGATGATGCTGCCGCCTGTAATCATCTCCCTGCCGTTTAAAATCTTATTGTTCGTACTGGTTGACGGCTGGTACCTCGTGGTAGAATCGCTGCTGTTCAGCTTTCGCTAAGGTAGGTGCACGAAACGGATGACACCCCAGTTGGTTTTGGATTTGGCCCAAAATGCGGTTTTCACCATTCTGCTAGTGGCTGGCCCCATGCTGCTGATGGCGCTTGGGGTGGGTTTGTTGGTCAGTATTTTTCAAGCGACAACACAGATTCAGGAACAAACGTTAGCTTTTATTCCTAAGATTGTGGCTGTGCTTCTATCATTAGTTATTTTTGGACCTTGGATGTTGTCTGTGATTTTGGACTTTACCAATCAGTTGTGGCAAAACTTACACCTCATTGTAGGATGAGTGATCAATGCTGTTAGAGTGGCTTAATCTTTTGCCGGTTTTTTTGTTGATCCTGGTTCGTCTGACCACCTTTTTTGTGGCGGCCCCTCTGTTTTCCATGCAAGGGGTGCCGCACATGTTTAAAATCGGGCTGGCTTGTTTTATCGCCTTAGTCTCTTTAACCTCCATTGAAGTGGGTGACCCGATTCCTTGGGACCTGAGCTTCCTTTTCTATGTTGGCAAAGAAGCACTGGTTGGCTTGGCTTTGGGCTTTGTTGCCGCTCTTGTGATCTATACGGTTCAGGTGGCTGGAGCGTTTATCGATTTTCAGATGGGCTTTCTCATTGCCAATCTCGTTGATCCCCAAACGGGGGCCCAGGTCCCCATTATTGGTAATCTGAAATACTTTTTGACCCTCTTGTTTTTATTATCTGTAGATGCACACCATTTATTGATTGAGGGGGTTATCCGCAGTTATCAGTTGGTACCCATTGATCAGTATATGGTGGAGATAGGTTCAGCAGGGGTAGCCCAATTAATGACCCATGTGTTTGTACAGATGTTTGTGGTAGCGCTCTTAATTGCCTTGCCAGTCGTAGGTGCCTTATTTCTCGTTGATATTTCACTGGGCATTCTGGCCCGAACCGTACCGCAAATCAACGTGTTTGTGGTCGGGTTGCCTTTAAAGATATTTAGCGGTTTTGTGTTGATCTTAATTACATTGCCAGGTTTTTTCTATCTTTTGCATCGTCTGGTTGGGGAGATGGTTAACACCATGGGCCAACTGTTAAGAGTGTTAGGGTGACAACTGATGGACAAACAGCGCCTGCCACTGCAATTTTTTGCTGAGGATTCACAAGAAAAAACAGAAAAAGCAACGCCCAGAAAAAGGGAAGAAGTCCGGCGCAAAGGACAGGTGGCCAAAAGTTCTGAAGTGCCAACAGCCCTTATTTTACTGTTTGTGTTTATCTTACTTTTTTTTATTGGAGAATGGATGTTGACCCAGTTTAAGGCCTTGTATGTTAAAAGCCTCACTCAATATATCCACCAGGAAGTCACAGTGCAGATGATTCCCGTTATTTTTCAGGAACTTTCCTTTCAAGCAGCTAAAGTCACAGCACCGGTGATGCTGATGGCGCTGGTGGCCGGAGTCCTGGGCAATTACATCCAAGTCGGGTTTCTCTTTTCCACAGAGCCATTGAAAATGAAATTGGAACGTATCAATCCCCTTAAAGGGTTTAAACGTATTTTTTCCACCCGGGCCCTGGTCGAGTTGTTAAAATCACTGATTAAGGTCACACTGGTCGGAACCGTGGTTTTTACGCTGCTTATGTATCGCCGGGAAGACATCTTTCAACTTTCTCAAGCAGGGGTGGGAGAAGCACTGGCCTTATTGGGCAGGTACACCTTTCAGCTCGGTCTGAGTGTGGCTATTGTCTTACTGGTTTTATCCATGCTTGATTATCTTTACCAAAAATATGAGTTCGAAAAAAATATTCGTATGTCCAAACAGGAAATGAAGGATGAGCATAAGCGGACAGAAGGGGATCCTTTGATCAAATCTAAAATCAAAGAGCGGCAGCGGCAAATGGCCATGAGACGAATGATGCAGCAAGTTCCTCTGGCTGATGTGATTCTGACCAACCCCACCCATTATGCTGTAGCCTTAAAATACGATGCAGAGCAAATGGATGCCCCACGGGTGGTAGCCAAAGGCACAGGATTTGTTGCTTTAAAAATTAAAGAAATTGGTGAGGCGCACGGTGTCACTGTAGTGGAAAACAAACACCTGGCCCGTGCTCTGTATGCTCAGGTGGAAATTGGTGAAGAAATTCCTGAACATCTCTTTCAGGCCGTGGCCGAAGTGCTTGCTTATGTGTATCGCCTGAAGGGCAAAGTTTAAGGAGGAGGATTATCATTGGTGTTAAGAGATTATAGTATATTACTGGCCGTCATTATGATCATTGTGATGATGGTCATTCCTCTTCCAACCTGGATGCTGGATATCTTGATTATTATCAATATCTCCTTGGCGCTGACGATTATCCTGGTCGCGATGAATACCAATGAGCCGCTTCAATTTTCGATCTTTCCGGCACTACTCCTGTTAACCACTTTGTTTAGGCTCGGCTTAAACGTATCCACCACCCGGGCCATTTTGACCGGTGCAGATGCAGGCAGTGTCATTCAGACCTTTGGTGAATTTGTGGTTGGGGGGAGTGTCATCGTTGGTTTTTTGGTTTTTCTGATCTTAGTCATTATCCAATTTATTGTGATTACCAAAGGTTCGGAGCGTGTCGCTGAAGTGGCAGCCCGCTTCACGTTGGATGCGATGCCAGGTAAACAAATGAGCATTGATGCTGATTTGAACGCGGGGATCATTAATGAACAGGAGGCGAGAGCACGACGGGAGAAAATTGAGAAAGAAGCAGACTTTTATGGGGCCATGGACGGGGCGGCCAAATTTGTCAAAGGTGATGCCATTGCCGCTATTGTGATTACCATTATTAACATCATTGGCGGTCTGTTGATCGGGATTATGGTGATGGGCATGGCCTTCAGCGATGCTGTGTCCACCTATACCTTACTCTCTATTGGTGATGGATTGGTCAGTCAGATTCCGGCTCTCTTACTCTCCACTGCAACAGGTATCGTGGTGACGCGGGTCGCTTCAGACGGTAACCTGAGCCTGGATATCTCCCGTCAAATCTTTGCCTATCCTAAACTCCTTTATGTGGTTGGGGGCACCATTGCTTTATTAGGTATTGTCACACCGATTAACCCATTTTTGACCTTATCGATTGCCGGCTTCATGTCTTTTGGCGGTTTTAGAATGCAGCAGGCATTGGAACAGCAGCAACAACAAGAGGAAAATGATCAACAAGAACAAGCCATTGAAGAGGTGAAAAGTCCTGAAAGCGTGACGCCCCTTTTGCAGGTGGACCCTATCGAGTTTGAATTTGGTTACAGCCTGATTCCGTTGGCCGATGCCAATCAGGGAGGGGATCTACTAGATAGAGTGATCATGATCCGCCGTCAATGTGCCTTGGAGCTGGGTATCATTGTACCTGTTATACGCATAAGAGACAATATTCAATTAAAACCCAATGAATATGTGATCAAAATCAGGGGAAACCGTGTAGCACAAGGGGAATTGCTCCTTGATCATTATCTGGCCATGAGCCCCGGAGTGGAAGATGAATCTGTAGAGGGTATTGAAACTGTAGAGCCAGCGTTTGGCTTGCCTGCCCTGTGGGTTAATGAGGAAATGAAAGAACGGGCAGAGCTGGCTGGCTACACGGTTGTGGATCCCCCATCGGTGGTGTCTACGCATTTAACGGAAGTGATTAAGCGCCATGCTCATGAGCTCCTGGGTCGCCAGGAAGTGAAAACATTGCTTGATCATGTAAAAGAATCGGCTCCAGCGGTAGTGGAGGAGTTGATTCCGGATCTCCTCAGCATAGGGGACGTGCAGAAAGTATTGCGCAACCTGCTAAAGGAACGAGTCTCTATCCGTAATTTGCCACTTATTTTGGAATGCCTGGCCGATTATGCTCCGCATACAAAAGATCCTGAGCTGTTAACTGAATATGTCCGCGGGAGCCTGGCCAGACAGATCACACAGCAATATGCAGGAGATAGCGGATCCTTAAGGGTGATCACAGCTGGTGCATCCCTGGAAAAGTGCATTGCTGATGCCATCCAGCAAACGGAGCAGGGCCCATACCTGGCTTTGGATCCGGAAACCACCCAGAAAATCTCCCAGGCGGTGTTGGCTGAAGTCAAACGCGTGCAGGAACTGGGCCTGGAGCCTGTTCTCTTAACTTCACCGGCGATAAGAATGCATTTGCGCCATTTACTGGCCCGCTATATGCCTGATTTACCGGTTCTGTCCTATAACGAACTGGAAGCTGATCTTGAGGTGCAAAGTGTAGGGGTGGTGAACGTGTGATGAGAGTCAAAAAGTATATTGTGGACAACTTGGCTGAAGCCATGCAGGAAATTAAACAGGATTTAGGGCACAATGCGGTCATTCTGGATACAAAAAAAGTGAAAAAAAGGGGATTTTTAGGCCTCTTTGGCAAGAAAACACAGATCGAAGTGATTGCCGCTGCAGATCAAGGCGTAAATCAAAACCAGCACTTTAACAGCCAACCCGTCAGGCTCAGAAGAGAGAGACGCTTAAAAGGAGCAGTTGCTTCACCAGGTGCTCATCATGCTCTGCCTGCTGCTGAGCATTTGGTTCTAACCCAAGAAATAAAAGAAATTAAGCAGTTTATGCTGAATATGATGGACGGCGTGCCGCTTCAGATGCCGCCTGCCTTACGACAGGTGGATCAAAAACTGAAACAGCATGGTGTCTTGCCTGACATCCGCGCCCAGCTCCTGCAACAGCTGCTCACACACTACCAGGGGCACAATGATCAGCTGGACAGCCGGCAGATACGGAAGTTTTTGGTCAATTATTTGGAAACTCTGCCCTTAGGACAGCAACGACAGTTGTCCAAATTCATGTGTTTTGTTGGTCCTACAGGTGTGGGCAAAACGACGACCATCGCTAAGCTGGCAGCAGAAATATTGCTTTCCAGGCGTCAAAATGTGGGCTTGATCACCGCGGATACATACCGCATTGCCGCTGTGGATCAACTCAAAACCTATGCCCAAATTTTGAATGTGCCTCTGGAGGTGGTTTACTCGGCACAGGATTTAAAAGCAGCGATGAGCAGGCTGGCTTCTTGTGATTACATCTTGATGGACACTGCCGGCCGCAACTACATGGAAGCCTACTATATTCATGAACTCAAACAGTTGGTCCCAGACCAACAAGATGTACACACTTGCCTGGTGCTCAGTTTAACCAGCAAGTATGAAGATATGAAGCAAGTGGTGGTTAATTTCAAAGTATTGCCAATTAATACCTTAATCTTAACCAAAGCGGATGAGACCCACACACTTGGTTCGCTGGTTAACCTGCTGAGTGAATACCGGCTGCCTTTGGCTTATGTAACCAATGGCCAGAATGTGCCAGATGATTTGCTCTCTCCGTCACCGGAATGGCTGGCCAATACCCTGTTGAGTGAGGGGATAGAAGTTGAAAGATCAAGCTGAACGTTTAAGAGAAAAGGTTCGCCGTAGTCAGGGAGCAGCTGTCGCGCGCACCATCGCGGTGACAAGTGGCAAGGGCGGGGTGGGCAAGTCCAATGTGGCACTTAATCTTGCCTTAAGTTTAATGGAACGGGGTAAGCGGACACTGTTATTTGACCTTGACCTTGGTTTTGCCAATCTTGATGTGTTATTAGGCTACACGCCCCGTTTGACGTTGATTGACATGGTGGAAAAGGGGCTGTCCCTAGATGACGTGATCGAGAGAGGACCGTATGGTTTGGAGTTAATCTCTGGGGGCTCGGGACTTGGCAGTTTGTTTCACCTCGATCAAGGCCAAATCAATGATATGTTGGATAAACTGGACACTTTATCCAAGCGGCTTGACTATATCATTTTGGATACAGGGGCAGGACTGTCGGCCGAATCACTCCGCCTTATGCTGGCTGTTGACGATATATGGCTGGTCACCACACCTGAGCCTACTTCTATGACTGATGCCTATGGCGTCATTAAGGCATTGTGCAAATACAATGGGGAGATCAACTTGCATGTCATCGTGAACCGCTGTTACACACCAGTGGAAGGAGTACGAACAGCCCGAAGGTTACAAACAGTGGCCAAGCAATTTTTAAATAAGGAGATCCGTTATTTAGGGTATCTGCCCAATGACCCGTCCGTCCACCAAGCGGTTCTCAGTCAAACGCCTTTTATCAAATTGTTTCCTGCCTGTCAAGCTGCACAGGCCATCGCTGTGCTGACAGCCAGGTATCTTAACCAACCCTTGCAGGATAATGCCAGGCGGGAAGGTAGAGGGTTACGTTCCTTTTTCAAGCAGTTGATCGCCCCGTTTCTCCAAAAGGGAACGGGATAACAGCAGGGTCTGGTTGTATGAGGAGGGAGTACACATTACGCTGTACAGTCAACAAAGACAACTTAAATTTTTAGTGCTAATAGGTGTGTCCACCGGTGGGCCAAAAGCACTGCAATATTTATTTTCACACTTAACTGCACGAAAGGATACCGCTTTGCTTGTTGTTCAGCATATGCCTCCTAATTTTACATATTCGCTGGCTAAGCGGCTCAATGAACTGTCGTCATATTCAGTGAAGGAAGCTAAGCATGGTGATCCCATTAAGGGAGCTCATGCGTATGTTGCACCAGGCGATTACCACTTGGAGATCAGGATGGAAGCAGGTACTCCTGTGGTGTACTTGACCAAGAAAGCACCTCGTAAAGGACATCGTCCAGCCGTGGATGTGTTGTTCGAGTCAGCTGTTCAGGCCGTAGGTTATAGTGTAATCACTGTGATCATGACTGGCATGGGTAAGGACGGAACAGAAGGATTAAAATGGCTCAAGGAGCAAAAACACATTTACTCGTTAGCCGAAGATGAGTCCAGCTGTATTGTATACGGCATGCCAAAAACGGCGATCGAAGCCGGTCTGGTTGACAAGGTGGTACCGCTCGAAGGCATGCCGGGGGCGATTGAACAGGCGATAAAAGAACTGGGGGGAGCTTAACGATGGATATGAATCAATACATGGATGCCTTTATAGATGAGGCTACTCAACATTTACAGTCAATCAATGGAAATTTGCTGTTGCTCGAAAAGGAGCCGGCCAACCTTGAACTGGTTCAGGAGATCTTTCGCTCTGCTCACACTTTAAAAGGCATGGCAGCCACAATGGGTTTTGAAGAAGTGGCTGAGCTCACCCATCACTTGGAGAATGTGCTGGATCAAGTGCGTAACAGAAAATTAACCGTTAGCACACCCATGATGGATACGTTGTTTTTCAGTGTGGATGCGCTGGAAAAAATGATTGATGCTCTGATCAACGAGGAAAATGCACAAGTTGATGTTGGACAGGTGATACAGGCCTTAAACGGGATTCAGGGAGACGGTTCTAAGGGGGCATCATCCAGCGGAGAAGAGCAGACACAGGACCGCTCAAGCAGCGTGCCCAGGGCTATTTTGCAAGCGGTTGACCAATTTGCCCTGACGGTTTTAACTCAATCTGAGGAAACAGGGTTTAACATCTATCACATCCAAGTCACTCTTGATAAAGGCTGTTTATTAAAAGCGGCCCGGGCTTATATGGTTTTCCAGCTTTTGGAGAGTGAAGGGGAAATCATCCAGACCCTTCCCCCTGTTCAAGATATAGAAGAGGAGGCCTTTGAATCTGCTTTTGAACTGATCTATGTTACGAAACAAGACACAGATTATGTTCAACAGCTTATTCATAAAGTTTCAGAGATTGAACAGGTGCATGTTCAGCCGGTAAAAACAGAGGAGTTGAAGTACCATCAGTCTCAGGAGATAGCGGAAGGAGCCTTAGAAACAGCAGCTGCCAGCGCTCCAAGTGCTGACAGTGAGCAATTGAAGTCTGGGCAACCGGAAACATCGCCGCATAGAAACGGATCACAACGGACATTGAATAAAACAATCCGGGTTAATATCGACCGTCTGGATGCTTTGATGAATTTATTCAGTGAGCTGGTCATTGACCGGGGGCGTCTGGAGAAGATCTCAAAAGAACTTCAGCATCAAGAGTTAATCGAAACGGTGGAACATATGAGCCGTATGAGCAGCGACTTGCAAGATCTTATTTTGAATATGCGCATGGTCCCTATAGAACAGGTGTTTAACCGTTTTCCCAAAATGGTCCGCAGTTTGTCACGGGAATTAGGCAAAGAGGTTGAACTGGCCATGAGCGGTACAGAAACCGAACTGGACCGCACGGTGATTGACGAAATTGGTGATCCTCTTGTGCATTTGCTGCGCAATGCCATTGATCATGGACTGGAGACAACGGAGGAACGAAAACGCCTAGGCAAGCCGGAACAGGGACGGCTGGAATTAAAGGCTTATCACAGCGGCAATCACGTCTTTATCGAGGTCAGGGATGACGGCAGGGGTATTGACCGCAGCAAAGTGTTAAAAAAGGCCATTGAACGGGGAGTCATTTCCCGGGAACGGAGTGAAGAGTTAAGCGATCAGGATGTTTACCAGTTATTGTTTGCCTCAGGTTTCAGTACGGCCGAAAAAGTGTCAGACATATCCGGCAGGGGAGTCGGGCTGGATGTGGTGAAAAACAAAATTGAATCGTTAGGCGGCAATGTGTCCGTCCTGTCACAGCCTGGAGCTGGCACCACCTTCACGGTCCAACTGCCTTTAACTTTGTCAATTATTTCCGCCTTACTTGTCAAAGTAATGGATGAGACCTATGCCATCCCACTGACATCGATTATTGAAGTTGCTGCCGTGAAACAGGAAGATATTCGTTCCGTCCAAGGACAAAGGGTGATCGATTTTAGAGGCAAAGTGGTCCCCCTTGTTTCATTGCAAGATGTATTTGAAGTTCCCGGTGAAGTGGAGGAGGATGGCATCCTTTCCATTGTGATTGTCAAAAAAGGCGAAAAAATGGCTGGTTTGATTGTTGACTCATTGATTGGTCAGCAAGAAGTGGTTCTGAAAACATTAGGTCAATATCTTAATCAGGTATTCGCCATATCGGGAGCGACCATTTTGGGGGATGGACAAGTGGCTTTGATTATTGACTGCAATGCACTGATTAAGTAAAGCAGGGAGGGTTAGACATGGTGGACAACTATGATATCAGTGGGGAAAATAAGCTCATTGTTTTCCGCTTAGCTAACGAAGAGTACGCCATTGATGTGGCTCAGGTTCGTTCAATTGAGCGCATGCAGCCGATTACCCGGGTGCCGCGCACGCCTCCGTTTGTGAAAGGGGTTATCAATCTGAGGGGAGTGGTCACGCCTATTATTGATTTACGACGCCGGTTTAACATGGAAGAAATAGAGTATACCAACAACACTCGTATTATTATTGTTGTGGTTGATGAAATGGAAGTGGGCCTGATTGTTGACGCAGCCAATGATGTAATTGACCTGCCCGCTGATCATATTGAACCTCCCCCGGAGGTTGTGGGGGGCGAGGTGGCCGATTATTTGCGAGGCGTGGTCCAGCTGGAAAACAGGTTGTTGATTTTGCTTAATCTTGATTGTGTCTTAGCCAGAGATGAATTTCAACCAACTAAAACGATTGAGGCGACATCATGAATAACTGGAAGCAATTCAGCAAGATGCACATGGACATATTAAAAGAAATTGGCAACATTGGGGCTGGACATGCTGCTACCTCGTTATCATCATTGTTACAAAAACCGGTTGAAATGAAGGTGCCTGACGCTCGTTTAGTTTCCTTTAATGAGATTTCTGAACGGTTGGGTGGAGCGGAGCAGGTTGTTGTCACCACTTTACTTACCATTCAAGGTGATGTGACAGGATATATGTTTTTTATCCTCCAGCAAGACGGTGCAAAAAGGCTGATCCACTCCCTACTTAACCAAGAGGAGGCTGACTCGTGTAATGAACTTCATTTATCTGCCGTGCAGGAAGTAGGCAATATTTTAAGCGGTTCCTACCTATCAGCTTTGGCTGACTTAACCGGTCTTAACATCCAGCCTTCGGTCCCCGAAGTAGCCATCGATATGGCGGCTGCCATTTTAAGTTACGGATTGCTTGAAGTTGGGAAAGTGGGAGATCATGCATTGGTGATTGATACATGCTTTTACGACCGACCCGGTCAGGAGAGACCAATAGAAGGACATTTCTTCCTTTTGCCTGACCCTGATTCTTTTTCAATATTATTTCAAGCATTAGGAGTAACTGAACATGACAAAGGTGATTAACGTCGGAATGGCTGACCTTAATGTCGCTTGTGCACCGGACAAAATCAGAACAACCGGTCTTGGCTCATGTGTAGGGGTTGTGATCTACGATCCTTCCAGGAAAATAGCAGGATTGGCCCATGTGATGCTGCCCAGCCAGGAGTTTTCCAGGGGAGATACAAATCAGGCTAAATATGCAGATACGGCCATTCCTGCTTTAATAGAAAAAATGATAGCTTGTGGTGCCAACAGAAGTCAATTTCAAGCCAAACTGGCAGGCGGTGCACAGATGTTTAAGTTTCAATCATCAAGCCAGGTGATGCGTATCGGTGAGCGTAATGTGGAGGCGTGCAAATGTCAGCTTGAACGCTTCAACATCCCTGTTGTGGCTGAAGATACCGGCGGAAATTTCGGACGTACCATCGAGCTGGATACGTTGAACGGTGTACTTTATATACGTACAGCAAACCGGGGTATCAAAGAGCTGTAAGTGAAAAGGTAGGGGGTGAGCCCATTGAGCACAAAAAAGTGGACCAAACAAGATTGGGAAAATTGGAGGAAATGGAAAGACGGGCGAGACCCTGAAGCAGGACAATGTCTGGTGTTAAAATATATGTCGGTCGTTGATTATGTGGTGGGCCGCATATCGCTGACACTGCCTGATAGTATCACTAAAGATGAATTGAAAAGTTGGGGCCTGGACGGCTTGCTTGACGCATTCGATAAGTTTGAACCGGAAAGAGGTTTGCAGTTTGAGACGTATGCCAGGTTAAGAGTAAAAGGGGCTATCATTGACGAATTACGCAGGTCCGATATTCTGCCCCGCTCTGTCAGGGAAAAAGCCCGCAAGATCGAAGAGGCCTATCTTCAATTGGAACAGGAAAAACAACGATCGGTCACTGATCAAGAAGTGAGTCAGTATCTGGGCATTAGTGTTCATGAGCTGAGACAGACGCTGGCTGATGTTTCGTTATCGGCTATGCTTTCTATTGACGAGGTGGTTTATGATGAGGAGACCCAGCAGATGGTCAGGTCCACGGTTTTGGAAAACAGCCAGGCTGACAATCCAGAGCAGTACGTGGATGAACAATGGAAGAAAGAAACCCTGGCTCATGCTATTGACCGATTGCCTGAGAAGGAGAAATGGGTTGTTTCCCTGGCCTATTTTGAAGAACTGACTTTAACAGAAATTGCGCAGTTGCTTAATCTATCTACCTCCCGTATATCCCAGCTCCACTCCAAAGCTTTATTGCGCCTAAAAGCTGCCCTGAGCAAGGAACAAGAACTGATTTGCAATCCATGACGTTAGATTGAGCCAATCTGAAGAAAACACTTTACTTTAATAAGGTGGGATGGTCGAGTGACTGTATGGCTTGTCCTTAGCTTTCTTCTGCATCTGATCACCCTCTTTGCTCTTATTGTTTTATACCAGCGGTCTTCCTCTGCTGACAGAAGTCAGCCAACCTATGACCCTCAAGCGCTCACTGAGCAGTTGGACGCCTTTGTTAAGCAAATTGAACAGGAGAATGAAGCCTATTATCAAAACATGCTGGCTCATTTAAAGGACCTGGAGACAGAGTGGGAGATTAAAGTAAACCAGTTAAATCAGGCATCATCCCGTGAAGCGGCTGATCCTCCCCAGCCGGATACATATGGGGAAAAAGTGTTTGACCGGGCCATTCATTTGCATCAACAGGGCTATACTCCGGAACAAATCGCCAGGCAGCTGAACATCGGCATAGGAGAGGCCCAGCTGTTGGTCCGTCTTTTTGAAAAGCATTGCTAATTTGTACTGAGTGTGATATATTATCTGTTGGTGTGGATCACACACGACAGCCAATTTAGGTGAGGGTGCTTGCCATCAGGCAGGTTTCATCTAAAAAAGCGGCTGTCGGAGGAAAAAACCCAAAGGAGGATATGTTTACATGGCAGTCATTTCAATGAAACAACTATTGGAAGCCGGGGTTCATTTCGGACATCAGACCCGCCGCTGGAACCCCAAAATGGCCCGTTACATCTTTACTGAACGTAACGGCATTTACATTATTGACCTGCAAAAAACGGTGAAGAAGGTTGAGGAAGCTTATAACTTTGTGCGTGATCTGGCCGCAAACGGCGGAAAGATTTTGTTTGTCGGCACCAAAAAGCAAGCGCAAGAGTCAATCAAAGAGGAAGCTGAGCGCTGCAACATGTTCTATATCAATACGCGCTGGCTGGGTGGAACATTAACCAACTTCCAAACCATTCGCAAGCGTATTGAGCGCTTGCATGAACTGGAACAAATGGAAACGGACGGTACGTTCGATGTACTGCCTAAAAAGGAAGTTATTTTGCTGCGCAAGGAGAAAGAACGCTTGGAAAAATTCTTAGGCGGAATTAAAGACATGAAAGAGCTTCCGGATGCTCTTTTCGTCGTTGATCCCCGCAAAGAACGGATCGCCATTGCCGAAGCGCGTAAACTGGGCATTCCTATTGTGGCTATCGTTGATACCAACTGTGACCCCGATGAGGTTGACTACGTGATTCCCGGCAATGATGATGCCATCCGTGCCGTTAAACTCTTGGCTTCCAAAATGGCCGATGCCGTTTTAGAAGGTAATCAAGGGGAGCAAACCAGTGTATCCTAAGCAGGAATTTAGCTTGCCTGTTTAAAAACTTAAAAGGGTGGCCTGAGGGAATACCCTTAGCCCCCTTTTTTTAAAGGTTTACAAACAGTAAGCTTGGAAAAACTTTAATTATAGAAAATACATATGCTAAAAATATAGCTAAACCCACTAACGGATTGATAACGGACTTAAAGGAGGATGACTGCTGTGTCTGTAACAGCAAGCATGGTAAAAGAATTGCGTGAAAAAACCGGTGCTGGCATGATGGATTGTAAAAAGGCACTGACGGAAACAAACGGAGATATGGAGAAAGCGATCGAGTACCTTCGCGAAAAAGGACTGGCCAAGGCAGCCAAAAAAGCGGACCGTGTTGCTGCTGAAGGCTTAACCTCTGTTGAGGTGGAAGGTAACGTGGCCGTGTTGTTGGAAGTGAACTGTGAAACCGACTTCGTGGCCAAAAATGCTGAATTCCAAAGCTTTATCTCTGAGGTTAGCAAACATCTCATCAAACATCGCCCGAGCAGTGTACAGGAAGCGTTGTCCCAAAAACTGGAAGGTCGAGAAGAAACACTTCAGGAGCGCTTGCATGCTTTAATTTCCAAAATCGGTGAAAATATGAAGCTGCGACGTTTCGAAGTGGTTGAAAAAACCGATAAAGATGCATTTGGTGCCTACATTCATATGGGTGGCAGCATCAGTGTGTTAACCGTTCTCCAAAACACCACCAATGAGAACCTGGCTAAAGATGTAGCCATGCATATTGCTGCCTTGAACCCACGTTTTATCTCCAGAGATGATGTGCCTGAAGATGTGGTTAATCAGGAAAGAGAGATCCTTAAACAACAAGCCCTTAATGAAGGGAAACCTGAACATATTGTAGAAAAAATGGTAGAAGGCCGGCTTGGTAAATTTTATAAAGAAGTATGTCTCTTAGAACAAGAATTTGTTAAAGATCCTGATCTCTCCATTGGCAAACTGTTGCAAAAAGAAGGACAGGACGTCACCATTAAACAATTCTATCGCTACCAGCTTGGCGAAGGAATCGAGAAAAAAGAAGAGAACTTCGCTGAAGAAGTGATGTCTCAGGTCAAAAAATAATCGCAATATGCCTGGCCAGTCAATCATATAGGGAACACGTTGTGTTCCCTATTTTTGAGGAAAAAATGAAGCAGGAATCAAGACAGTTGCGTAGAATATCAGAATGGAGGAACCCTTATGCAGCCGAAGTATAAACGGGTCGTCCTCAAGTTAAGTGGAGAAGCCCTGGCAGGGGAGCAAGGATTTGGAATTGACCCATCGGTGATTCAGTCGATTGCCAAACAACTCAAAGAAGTGACTCAACTTGGTGTTGAATTGGCTGTTGTTGTAGGTGGTGGTAACATTTGGAGAGGTATGGCAGGTAGTGCCCAAGGTATGGACCGGGCTACTGCAGACTACATGGGTATGCTGGCCACCGTAATGAATTCATTGGCCTTACAAGATGCCCTTGAAGCAGAAGGTGTGCAGACCCGGGTCCAAACCTCCATTGAGATGCGCCAGGTTGCCGAGCCATACATACGCCGCCGTGCCATTCGCCATTTGGAGAAAAAACGCGTGGTCATTTTTGCCGCTGGAACCGGCAATCCATACTTTTCCACAGATACCACCGCAGCGTTGAGAGCAGCAGAAATTGAAGCTGAAGTGATCCTGATGGCAAAAAACAAAGTGGACGGCGTTTACTCTGCCGACCCAAGTGTTGATCCGACGGCGAAAAAGTATGATAATCTTTCGTTTCTCGACGTACTGAAAGAGGGGCTGGGTGTGATGGACTCTACAGCTTCATCCTTGTGTATGGACAACAACATTCCGCTGATCGTCTTTTCTATTGCTGAAGAAGGAAATATTAAACGAGCTGTCTGCGGTGAAGAAATAGGGACAATTGTAAGGGGGAATTCCTGATGGTTAATGATGTGATTCAAAATGCACGACAGAGAATGGGAAAAGCAGTCAACCAGTTAAAATCGGAGCTGGCCAGTTTGCGTGCAGGCCGTGCTACTCCTGCCTTGCTTGACAAAGTTTACGTTGATTATTATGGCACCCCAACACCAGTTAATCAGCTGGCTAATATCAGTGCGCCTGAGCCCCGTTTACTAACCATTCAGCCTTGGGACAAGAGCGTACTGGATGCCATTGAAAAAGCGATTTTAAAATCTGAATTGGGTCTGACACCTAACAATGATGGAAATATTATCCGCATTGCCATCCCAGCTCTAACGGAAGAAAGACGTCAGGAATTGGTTAAAATGGTTAAAAAGTACGGTGAAGAGGCTAAAGTGGCTATTCGTAACGTTCGCCGGGATGCCAACGAGTCCATCAAGAAGATTGAAAAAGGCGGAGACATCTCTGAGGATGAAGCCCGTCGTCATCAGGAAACCATCCAAAAGACAACCGATGAACATATCGCCCAGGTGGATCAAATTGTTGCCAAGAAAGAAAAAGAAATTATGGAAGTGTAACGCGGAAGGTGACTTGAAATCACCCTCAACTTAAGAGGGTGATTTTGTTCATCAATGCTTGGAGGAATTATCATGTTACACAAGATTACCAACCGACTTAGAGAGACAAAAGGAAGTCAACGAATAGATCAAGCCAATATCCCTCAACATGTGGCCATTATTATGGACGGCAACGGCCGCTGGGCCAATCAGCGCGGCTTGCCGCGGGTAGCCGGGCACCGGGCCGGCATGAAAGTCGTGAAAGAAATTACTAAAGCGGCTGATGAAATCGGTGTTAAAATATTAACCCTTTATGCTTTTTCCACAGAGAACTGGAAGCGGCCAAGGGAAGAAGTGGATTACTTGATGAAGCTGCCGCAGGAGTATCTGGCAACCGAATTGGACGAATTAAATCAGCGCAATGTGCAGGTCCGCTTGCTGGGTTCGGAAGAAGGTTTGCCACCCCATACCCTTGAGGCTGTCAAAGAGGCCGTACATAAAACACGCCACAATACGGGACTAATCCTTAATTTTGCCTTAAACTATGGCAGCCGTTCTGAGATTGTCCAAATGGTCAAAATGCTGGCCGCCAAAGTTGAGCGTCATGAACTGAGCATCGACGATATTAACGAGCAGCTTGTCAGCCAGTCTCTGCAGACGGGAGGATTACCCGATCCTGATCTGTTGATCCGTACCAAAGAGATTCGCTTAAGCAATTTTATGCTTTGGCAGCTGGCTTATACCGAACTATGGTTCACCGATGTGTATTGGCCTGATTTTACCAAGAAGCACTTTGAAGAAGCAATTAGTGAGTTTCAACAGCGGGCTCGACGTTACGGCTCTGTTTAACAACAGAGGCCGAGACTCAAGATGACAAACGTGAGGAGGGTGTGTGTTGAAGCAGCGCATCATTACAGCAGCAATTGGTGGTTCTCTGTTTATCGTTGTTCTTATCTTGGGAGGCTTGTGGTTTGCCCTGCTCATTTCTGTCTTGGCTGTGCTGGCTTATCGTGAGATGATCCACATGGCCCGTATTCCTGTCTATTCCGCTCCCTCTCTCTTGGGTCTGGCCTTTCTGCTGGCTCTCTTGTTGTCCTTCCTGCATCGTGCCAATGTCATCCCGGTTCCGTCCTTTTTGATGATCTCCCTGGAAGCACTGTTTGTCCTGTTTCTGATCCTGTTCTTGGTCATGACAGTTATGACCAAAAATCAGGTCACTATTGAACACCTTGGTCCTTTTTTGCTTGCCGTTTTTTATGTTGGCATTGGTTTAGCCCAATTTATCTATGCCCGGGAAGCGGAAGGACTCACTTTTATTTTTTTTATTCTGGCTGTGATCTGGTCAACCGACAGCGGTGCCTATTTTATTGGACGGTCTTTGGGCAAGCATAAGCTGTGGCCCAGTATCAGTCCCAACAAAACCATTGAAGGCGCTCTAGGGGGGATTGGGGTTGCAGTGGCTGTTGCTCTCCTTTTCCAGCTTTTGACCGGTCATTTTGCCAACTACGGGAAAATGCTCAGTTTGGTACTGTTCGTGTCCATTGCTTGTCAGATAGGGGATCTGGTGGAATCAGCATTAAAGCGCTATTACGGCGTGAAGGATTCAGGAATGCTTCTTCCGGGCCATGGCGGTGTTTTGGATCGTTTCGACAGCTTAATTTTTGTTTTTGTCCTGCTCTATCTCCTTTAGGGACGATATGTTGCAAAGACCGTTGTCATTAGGCAAAATGATTGATATAGTTTGAAAATGAAAAGATAGAAACAGGGGTTAGAACAATGAAAAATATTGCAGTTTTGGGTTCAACAGGTTCTATTGGCAGACAAACATTAGAAGTGATTGCTTCCCATCCCGGTTCGTTTAGACTGGTGGCCATGGCAGCCGGTACAAACGCAGACTTAATTATTGAACAGGCCAACAAGTTTCAGCCAGCGCTTGTCTCAGTAAGTACAAAGGAGCTGGCCGAAAGGGTCAAAATACATATCCCAGCCCATACTAAAGTGGTGTATGGACTGGAAGGATTGATCGAAGTCGCCACTCATGAAGATGTACATACGCTGGTGACAGCCGTTGTGGGCAGTATTGGACTAAAACCCACCTTGGCGGCGATTGAGCAAGGGAAACAGATTGCTTTAGCCAATAAGGAGACTTTAGTGACGGCAGGCCAGATTGTGATGGAACTGGCAGCTAAACACCAAGTCAGCATCTTGCCTGTTGACAGCGAGCATTCAGCCATTTTCCAATGTTTACAAGGTGAAAACAAGAGTCAAGTGGAAAAAATCATTTTAACGGCATCAGGGGGCAGTTTCAGACATAAAAGTAGAGAAGAGCTTGTAAATGTAAGCCTTGAAGATGCGCTCAAGCATCCCAACTGGTCTATGGGACCGAAGGTAACCATTGATTCAGCCACCATGATGAATAAAGGGCTGGAAGTGATTGAAGCTCACTGGCTGTTTTCCATGCCCTATGACAACATTGAGGTTCTCTTACATGATGAAAGCATTATCCATTCCATGGTGGTTTTTCAAGACAGTGCGGTGATGGCCCAGCTGGGAACCCCTGATATGCGAGTGCCCATTCAGTATGCCTTAACTTATCCGGAACGTTATCCGTTCTTTACACCGCGGCTAGATTTGGCTCAGGTTGGCTGTTTGCATTTCAGAGAGGCCGACTTCAACCGTTATCCCTGTCTAAGGCTGGCTTTTGAAGCAGGGAAAACAGGAGGTACCATGCCGACCGTCTTAAATGCGGCCAACGAGATTGCCGTGACACAGTTTTTACGTTCGGAAATCAGCTTCCTGGACATTGAAAAAGTGATTGAGGAAACAATGAACCAGCATGAACCGATTGCCAACCCCACATTGGAAGAGATAGAAGAAGTTGACCGATGGGCAAGAGAAAGGGCAAAATCGATAGAAAGAAGGTGCTGATATGCAAACGGTGAGTAGCATTATTTTGGTCATTGGTGTGATCATCTTTGTCCATGAACTGGGGCATTTGATCATGGCCAAAAGGGCCGGCATTTTGTGCCGGGAATTTGCCATTGGCTTCGGCCCTAAGCTGTTTTCTTTCCGTAAGGGTGAAACCTTATATACCATACGTTTGCTCCCCCTTGGAGGGTATGTGCGGATGGCTGGGGAGGACCCGGAAATGGTTCAAATTAAAACGGGTCACGATGTAGGCTTAGTTTTTAACGGACAAGGTAAGGTTTCTAAAATAATTTTAAACCGAAAGACCAGGCCTGCCCATGCTGAGCCCTTAAACGTTCAACGCATTGACCTGGAGCATGATCTATACATTGAAGGTTACAATGCTGCAGAAGAACTGGTCCGGTATGAGGTTGACCGGGAGGCCCTGTTGGTCTATGACAGCCAGGAAGTGTTGATTGCCCCTTATGACCGCCAATTTGGCAGTAAAACATTGGGCCAGCGGGCAGCCGCCATTTTGGCCGGTCCGTTAGCTAACTTCATCTTGGCCTTCGTTTTGTTCACCGGATTGGCCTTAAGCTTCGGAGTTCCCAGTGATGAGCCTATCGTTGGTGATGTCATGCCGGGGTCTGTGGCAGAAGAAGCAGGTCTAGAGGCCGGAGATCGTATTCTGGCGATTAATCAAAAGGTTATGGATAATTGGAGTGAACTGGAACAAACCATTATGTTAAATCCCGGACAAGAGCTGACCTTTCTTATCGAACGAAATAACGAGGAGTTTGAGCTGGCTATCACTCCTGCGGTACGGGAACTTGATATGCAACCAGGACAGCAGTTCGGGTTTATTGGCGTTTATCAGCATTTTGAACAATCGTTTGTGGGCGCCTTTGTCCATGGATTTAATCTCATGATTGAGATGTCCACACTTATCTTCAAAAGCATCGGCATGTTGATTACTGGTGCACTGGGCATTGACGCCTTGGCCGGACCGGTTGGCATCTTCGATTTCACAGGGCAGGCTGCCCAAGCGGGGCTGCCTGTGCTCCTGCGCTGGACGGCCGCCTTAAGTGTCAATCTGGCCATTCTTAACTTACTTCCCATCCCGGCCTTGGATGGAGGGCGGTTGCTCTTTCTGGGTATTGAGGCGGTCCGGGGACGGCCTATTGACCCCCAAAAAGAAGGATTGGCCCATTTTATTGGTTTTGCCCTCTTAATGTTATTGATCCTGGTCGTAACCTGGAACGATATTCAACGAGTATTCTTCAACTAGCCGCTTTGTTAAAGCACGTTGTTAAAGATTGGAGAAGGGTGATGGAGAAATGAGACAGCAACATTATCTTGTTCCGACCTTGAGAGATGTCCCTGCTGATGCGGAAGTGGCCAGTCATCAACTGATGCTCAGAGCCGGTCTGATTCGTCAGCTGGCTTCCGGCCTGTACACCTACCTGCCTTTGGCCCAGCGTGTGTTAAAAAAAATCCAAGATATTATCCGTGAGGAGATGAATAAAGCGGGAGCACAAGAGCTGTTGATGCCTGCCCTGCATCCGGCTGAAATTTGGCAGGAAACGGGAAGATGGGATGTCTACGGACCGGAGCTCATGCGCTTATCTGACCGTCATGAACGACAGTTTGCTCTAGGTCCCACCCATGAAGAGGTGGTCACGGGGCTGCTCAGGGATGAGGTGAAATCTTACAAACGGCTGCCTATGACTGTCTATCAAATCCAGACCAAGTATCGTGATGAACGGCGTCCCCGCTTTGGGGTACTGAGGGCTAGAGAATTTATAATGAAAGATGCCTATTCATTTGACACCTCCCGTGAAGGTTTGGATGAAAGCTATCGTAAAATGTATGACGCTTACCAGGCTATCTTTTCCCGCTGCCAGCTTAACTTCAGAGCTGTCGAAGCGGACGCCGGTGCCATTGGGGGGACGGGCACCCACGAATTTATGGTTTTGTCTGACATTGGTGAAGATACCATTGCCTATTGTGATACGTGCAATTATGCCGCCAACATTGAGAAAGCGGAAGTGAACCAGCAGGAGTATGAGCAAGTTCAGGGCAGCGGCTTGCCTATGGAAAAAGTGGACACGCCTCAAGCCAAAACGATTGAACAGCTGGCGGCGATGCTCAATGTGTCGCCTAGCCAGATTATCAAAGCGGTTGCTTTGGCTGTGGATGGACAAGTGGTGGTGGCCCTTGTCCGGGGTGATTTCGAACTCAACGAGGTGAAAGTGAAAAATCTGCTTGACGCAGATGTAGTGGAGCTCTTGGATGAAGAACGGATTCGTACGGAACTGGGATCTGAGCCGGGCTTTATCGGTCCTGTCGGTTTGGATGGCTGTAAAGTAATCGCTGATTACAGTATCAAAGGCATGACCGATGCGCTAGCTGGTGCCAACGAAAAGGACAAGCATGTTGTGCATGTCAGTGTGGATCGAGATTTTAGTGTTGAATGCTACGCAGACTTAAGGCAGATCAGTGAGGGAGATGCCTGTCCTCGCTGCGCAGGCACCATTCACTTTGCCAAGGGGATTGAGGTGGGCCATGTGTTTAAATTGGGTACTAAGTATAGTGAAGCCATGGGTGCTACCTTTCTGGACGAAAACGGCAAGGAACAGCCGATGATTATGGGCTGCTACGGCATCGGTGTGACCCGCACGCTGGCGGCGGTGATTGAGCAGCATCATGATGAACATGGCATTATCTGGCCCAGAGCACTGGCACCATTTGATATTCATCTCATTGCTGTTAACATGAAAGATGATGCTCAACGGGAGTTAGCTGAACAACTTTATACCCAGCTTAGGGAGGCGGGGTATGAGGTCCTGTATGACGACCGCCAGGAGCGGGCCGGCGTCAAGTTTAAGGATGCGGATCTGATTGGCATACCGCTCAGAATAACGGTTGGTAAAAAAGCAGGGGAAGGGATTGTTGAAAGCAAGTTGCGCAAGAATGGGGAAACACAGGAGCTGAAAGCAGAGCAGCTGATTGAGCAGATTCCTTCCTTACTGGAGCAGGCTTAACCTTGGCCATGCTGAGAAAACAGATTTAAGCGTATAGCAATCAGAGGCTATTTTAACTGTTTAGTGATTGATGGAACAGGGAGAGGGGGAACATCAATCCATGACAACCGCCCTGGAAACGAAGCGGGAGAGACTGTTGGTCCTCTTGGAACAACTAGGGATTCCCCAAGAAATTCAAGACACCTATTTTAAAGAGGCTTATATAGACAAATTACAACTGTTTGAACAGGAGAAACGCTGGCTTTTCCATTTTATGATGGAAAAGCCTTTTCCGCCCGCTGTCTACCAACTCTTCTCAGAACGCCTGCGGGACTCTTTTGCCCATTTGGCTGATATTCATTTTCGCCTGCGGTATACTACACCTGTTGATCAAGGTTCACTCTTTACTGATTATTGGCCAGCATTTTTACAGGAACACCGCCAACGCTTAAATGGTGTGTTTAAACGGCTGGAGTCTTTCCCTCCCCGGTGGGAGGAACATACTGTGCGCTTCTCCGTGTTTAATGAAGTGGAGAAGGCGTTATACCAGAAAAAAGTGGAACCATTGCTTAAACAATTTTATCAGCAGTTTATGGATTTTAATCCAAAGACAGATTATGTGCTGATAGAGGCGGAAGAAGCTTATCAGCAGTTTATGGAGGAGCGGGAGAAAGAGGACCGGGCTCGGGCTAAAAAAGCTATGCAGGAAGCGGGGCAAGAGAAAGAGGCAACCCAGGCTAAAGCCAAATTGAAGCCTTCTCTTTCCACAGCGATAATTGGCTATGCGATTAAAGAAGATCCTGTCTCTATTAAAGCGATCCAGGAAGAAGAACGAAACGTGGTTGTGCAGGGGTATGTGTTTGATATTGATTTGAGGGAGTTGAAGAGCGGCCGGACCCTCTTAAGCATGGACATGACCGATTACACCGATTCTATTACAGTGAAGGTGTTTTCCAAGGGCAAAGAGGATATTGAAGCTTTTCAGGCTGTCAAGAAAGGCATGTGGGTCAAAGTGCGGGGCAGTGTCCAACTGGATACCTTCCAACGGGAACTGGTACTGATGGCCACTGATATTAACAAGATTGAAAAAAAAGGGCGGGAAGATACCCAGCCTGAGAAGCGGGTGGAACTCCATTTACATACCAACATGTCAGCCATGGACGGCGTCACGTCCATTTCCAACTATGTTCAGCAAGCAGCAGAATGGGGACATAGCGCCATTGCGGTTACTGACCATGGCGTGGCCCAGGCTTTCCCGGAAGCATATGCGGCAGGTAAAAAGCACGGAGTGAAAATCATTTATGGGGTGGAAGCCTACGTCGTAGATGACGGGGTGCCTATTGTTTACAATCCACAGCCCCGCACCTTAAAAGATGAAACCTATGTTGTCTTTGATGTGGAGACAACTGGTTTGTCCGCCGTGTACAACAAAATCATTGAGCTGGCCGCCGTCAAAATCAGGGGTGGAGAAGTCATCGGCAAGTTTTCAGAGTTAGCCAATCCCCATGAACCATTGACTGAGCAAATTGTAAAACTGACCGGGATTACCGATGACATGTTGCAGGATGCCCCGGAAATTGATGATGTTCTGCGCCGCTTTTACGATTTTGTGGGCGACAGCATCCTGGTGGCCCACAATGCCAGCTTTGATATGGGCTTTTTGCATGTGGGCTATAAACAGCTGGGCATGGATTTGAACAACCCTGTACTGGACACCCTGGAACTGGCCCGCTTCCTCTATCCCGATCTCAAAAATCACCGCCTTAATACGTTGTGTAAACTGTTTAACATTGAACTGGTCAACCATCACCGGGCGGTATACGATGCGGAAGCCACAGGCTATTTGCTGTGGAAAATGATCGGCGATTGCCAGGAAAAAGAGATTACTCAGCTAGATCAATTGAATGAATATAAAGGGAGCGGGGATGTCATCCGCCAGCGTCCCTTCCATTGCACGCTATTGGCTAAGACACAGCAAGGGCTGAAAAATTTATACAAATTGATTTCTTTCGCTCATGTGAAATACTTTCACCGCACCCCTCGCATCCCGCGCAGCCTGATTGAGCAATACCGGGAGGGGCTGATGGTAGGCTCTGCTTGTGACCAGGGTGAAATCTTTGAGGGTATGATGCAGAAGTCACCGGAAGAGGTGGAGGAGACCGCCAAATTTTACGATTACTTTGAGATTCAGCCTGTCTCCAACTATGAACATTTGATAGAAAAAGAATTGGTCAAGGACAGGGCCCATATCCAAACCATCTTAGCCAACATCGTTAAGCTGGGGGACAAACTGGGCAAACCGGTGGTGGCCACCGGCAACGTGCATTATCTCCATCCGGAAGATGCCATTTACCGTAAAATTTTAGTCACCACGCTAGGGGGAGCCACACCGCTTAATCCCAATCGCCTGCCCCTCGTTTACTTCCGCACAACCGATGAGATGCTGAAGGAGTTTCAATTCTTGGGAAGCGAGAAAGCGGAGGAAGTCGTGGTCAAACAGCCGCAGCAGATTGCGGAACAAATCGACGAGATTATGCCGGTGCCGCCCGATCTGTATACCCCGCACATTGAGGGGGCTGACGAAGATATTCGCCGTATGTGTTATAACCGTGCCAGAGAGATTTACGGAGATCCGCTGCCAGAGATTGTGGAAAAACGGTTGGAGAAAGAGCTGAACAGCATTATCAGCAACGGATTCTCTGTTATCTATTTAATCTCCCAAAAGCTGGTGCATAAATCCCTGCAGGACGGTTATCTGGTTGGATCCCGGGGGTCAGTGGGCTCCTCTTTTGTAGCTACCATGCTGGAGATTACGGAAGTCAATCCGCTGCCACCCCATTATGTGTGTCCCAGCTGCCACTATTCCCAGTTCTTTGATGACGGCTCAGTGGGCTCAGGTTTTGACTTGCCGGCCAAAGATTGTCCTGAATGTGGCCATAAGCTGATCAAAGACGGTCACGACATTCCCTTTGAAACCTTTTTGGGCTTCAAGGGAGATAAAGTGCCGGATATCGACCTCAACTTTTCCGGTGAGTATCAGCCCGTTGCCCACAAGTATACGCAAGAGCTGTTCGGGGTGGACAAGGTGTACCGGGCGGGGACGATCGGTACGGTGGCGGATAAAACAGCTTACGGTTTTGTAAAAAAATATGAGGAGCTAGAAGGCAAAACATTCCGCCAGGCCGAAATCAACCGCTTGGCCAAGGGCTGCACGGGCGTGAAGCGTACCACGGGGCAGCATCCTGGCGGGATCATCGTTGTGCCAGCCGATAAAGAAATTTATGACTTTACTCCGATTCAGTATCCGGCTGACGATAGCAGCTCGGAATGGCGCACGACCCATTTTGACTTCCATTCCATTCACGATAACCTGCTCAAGCTGGATATACTGGGACACGATGATCCGACTGTGATCCGCATGCTGCAGGATTTAACAGGCATCAATCCCAAGGAGATTCCCATTGATGATCCGGAAACCATGAAAATCTTCAGCAGCACGGAGCCACTGGGAGTGACCGAAGAACAGATCATGTCCACAACGGGCACACTGGGCATCCCCGAATTTGGCACCCGCTTTGTACGCCAAATGCTGGAGGATACCCGCCCGACCACCTTTGCTGAGCTGGTGCGCATTTCAGGACTGTCACACGGCACGGACGTCTGGCTCAACAACGCCCAGGAATTGATCCGCGAGGGGAAAGCCGTATTGTCAGAAGTGATTTCCACCCGTGACGACATCATGGTCTACTTGATCCACAAAGGCTTGGAACCGTCCCGCGCCTTTAAAATCATGGAGCGGGTGCGCAAGGGGAAAGGGCTTGAAGAAGATGACATTAACTACATGAAAGAGCACGGTGTGCCGGACTGGTATATTTGGTCCTGCCAGCAAATTAAGTACATGTTCCCTAAGGCGCATGCGGTGGCCTATGTGCTGATGGCGGTCCGCATTGCTTACTTTAAGGTGCATTATCCCATTCACTTTTACGCGTCGTATTTCACGGTCCGGGCAGATGACTTTGATGTGCAGCTGGCCATGAAAGGATCCCAGGCCATCCGCCAGCGCATAGAAGAGATCCTGGAAAAGGGCAACCAAGCCCAGCCCAAGGAAAAAAGTTTGCTGACCGTGTTGGAGATGTGTTTGGAAATGGTGGAGCGCGGTTTTCACTTTAAAAATGTGGATCTGTACCGTTCTGATGCCACCCAGTTTCTCGTCGACGGCGATGGCCTGATCCCGCCGTTTAATGCCATCCCTGGGATTGGTACCAACGCTGCTATAAATATTGTCAAGGCCCGCAATGAAGGGGAATTCCTGTCCAAGGAAGATTTGCAAAGCCGCAGCAAAGTGTCCAAGACCGTCATTGATTTTTTGGAGCAACATGGCTGTCTGAAAGAGCTGCCTGAATCCAATCAACTGTCCCTGTTCTGACCAGAAGTCTCTCGTTTTTAGCGGTGGCCAGAAAAGGATTGATTTTTTGTCACGACTATGCTATCTTAGTACTGGTAATACTGTGAATAGGCGAAATGTCAAAGAGTGGGTCGGTCCCACTCTTTCGTTTTAGGTGAACTAAAGGAGGTTCTGTGTTTGAGTAATGTGGTTGAACTGACCAAAACGCTTGTTTTGCCCATTTTAAAAGAAAAAGAATTGGAATTGGTTGATATTGAGTTTAAAAAAGAAGGGCGTAACTGGTATTTGCGGGTATACATAGACAAACCCGGTGGTGTGGACATAGAGGATTGCAGTACCGTCAGCGAGGCTTTGTCGGCCAAACTGGACGAAGCGGATCCGATCAAACAGGCCTACTTTCTGGAAGTGTCCTCACCGGGAGCGGAACGTCCTTTGAAAAACGAAGAGGACATTAAGCGGGCTGTGGGCAAACATGTTTATGTGACCACTTATGAGCCCGTTGCAGGTCAAAAAGTATTTGAAGGACGCCTGACACAGTTTGATGGAGAGACCCTGACGATTGAAATAAAAGTAAAGCTTACCACAAAAGCGGTTGACATTCCCTATGCTAAAGTGGCCAAGGCGCGCTTAGCTGTCGCCTTTTAGACTGAAAGGAGGAGAAACTGAATGAACACGGACTTTATGGAGGCATTGGATGCCATTGAAAAAGAAAAAGGAATCAGTAAAGATGTTCTGATTGAAGCGATTGAAACCGCCCTGATTTCCGGCTACAAGAAAAATTTTAACTCTGCCCAGAATGTGCGAGTAGATATTAACCGGGAGACGGGAACCGTCCGTGTTTTTGCCCGTAAAGAAGTAGTGGAAGAAGTAGGGGATCCTCGCCTGGAGATCAGCCTTGAGGCTGCCCGGGGCATGGATCCGTCCTATGAAGTGGGGGATATTGTTGAAATAGAGGTGACCCCGCGCGATTTTGGGCGGATTGCGGCGCAGACAGCTAAACAAGTGGTGACTCAACGCATTCGGGAAGCGGAACGATCCATCATTTACAACGAATTTATTGACAGGGAAGAGGACATTGTGACCGGTATTGTCCAGCGTCAAGATGGACGTTTTATCTATATTGACTTGGGCCGGGCCGAGGCGTTGATGCCCATTCATGAGAAAATGCCCTCTGATCAATTTACGCACGGTGACCGTGTGAAGGCATACATTACCAAGGTGGAGAAAACGACCAAGGGCCCGCTTATTCTTCTTTCCCGTACTCATCCTGGTTTTCTTAAACGCTTGTTTGAACTGGAAGTTCCCGAAATTTACGACGGAACGGTAGAGATCAAGTCCGTGGCCAGGGAGGCAGGGGACCGGTCCAAGATTGCGGTCTATTCCCACAACGAAGATGTGGACCCTGTGGGAGCCTGTGTAGGTCCCAAAGGAGCGCGGGTGCAAACCATTGTGCAAGAACTCAACGGCGAAAAAATTGATATCGTCCAGTGGTCCGATGATCCTGTTGTGTACGTAGCCAATGCTTTAAGCCCGGCCAAAGTGGTCCGTGTCGATGTGTATGATGACCAAAAAATGACACAGGTGATTGTGCCTGACTATCAGCTCTCATTAGCCATTGGCAAAAGGGGGCAAAATGCCCGTCTGGCTGCTAAACTGACCAACTGGAAGATTGATATCAAAAGCGAGTCTGAAGCTGAAGAAAAAGGATTGTTAAACAGGGATGAACAGGTGGCACATGAAGATATGCTGGAGGAAGAAACCACTGAGACTATCGATGACAGAGAGCAATCCTGATTGGACAGGGGGGGTTGGGTAACAGATGCGGCGTCGCAAAGTTCCCTTGAGAAAATGTGTCGCTTGTGAAGAAATGATTCCTAAAAGAGAGTTGCTGCGGGTAGTGCGTACACCGGAGCATGAAGTGAAGCTTGATCCGACTGGGAAAGCCTCAGGCCGGGGCGCCTACATATGCGCCACTCTTGCTTGTTTCCAGCTCGCCCGTAAGAAAAAGGCCTTGGACCGGTCTCTAAAGGTCAAGGTGAGTGATGACATCTATGCTACGCTGGAAGAAGAAGTGAAAAAATGGGGAAACGAACAAGATGAACACTAAATTCTGGCAGTTACTCGGTTTGGCCATGCGAGCTGGAAAGGTGGTTTCGGGAGAAGAACAAGTTTTAAAAGCTATGCAGAGACAACTGGCTTGTCTTGTCCTTGTGGCTACTGATGCTTCCCACAATACGCACAAGAAAATCCGAGATAAGGCTGCTTTTTATAACATACCTTATCTTATCGTAGGTGATAGATATCAGTTGGGACATGCTATTGGCAAACATGAACGGGTGCTTGTGGCCGTAACGGATCAGGGATTTGCTAATGGACTTAGACGTTACAGTACAGCATAATAACTTATTTCGGGGGTGACGTTATGACACAAAAACTGAGAGTGTACGAGTATGCTAGAAACCAAAACATGAGCAGTAAGGAAGTATTAGAGATCCTGAAGCGTCTTAATATTAATGTACGCAATCATATGAGTGTCATGGATCCGGACATGGTGAGCAAAGTGGAAGCCTATATGGAAAGATTGAAACAAAAAGCAGAACCTAAAGCCAAAGCATCTCCCGCCAAAAAAGAGAATGACAGAAAACACAGACCCTCCAAAGGGCAGGGTAAAAAGGACGGACAAAAGAAACCGCGGCAGGCTGATACACCACATGAAAAGGTTGTACCATCCCGTGCCGAGATGACGGCAAGTGATGAGGCGGACAACGTACCTAAAAAGGAAAAACCGAAAAGAAAGAAACTGCCTAAACACAGTGAAGATAAAAATCAACGCAAAGAACAGCGCCATGACCCGCAGGGCAACAAGTCGAAAAAGTCCAAGCAGGCTGGCAAAACCCACAAGCCTGAGCAATTTGTTGCAGCTGAAAAGTCAGTTGAAAAAATCACTGTCTCCGGCCCTATGACCGTTGGGGAACTGGCCAAAAGCCTGAAAAAGGAACCTTCTGAAGTAATCAAAAAACTGATGATGCTTGGCATCATGGCCACTATCAATCAGGAAGTGGACATGGACGCCATTACCTTGATCGCAGAAGAGTATGGCATTGAAGTTGAGCACAAAGTGGAAGTGGATGAGACTCAATTTGAGCTGATCGAAGAACAAGATGATCCGGCACTGCTCAAGGAAAGGCCGCCTGTTGTCACAGTGATGGGTCACGTTGACCACGGTAAAACTACTCTGCTGGATACGATCCGGCATACCAACGTGACCGCTCAGGAAGCAGGAGGCATTACCCAGCATATTGGCGCCTATCAAATTGATTATGAGCAGAAGAAAATCACCTTCCTGGATACTCCGGGGCACGAAGCGTTCACCACGATGAGAGCCAGAGGGGCCCAGGTGACTGATATCGCCATTATCGTTGTTGCCGCGGACGATGGTGTCATGCCCCAGACAAGAGAAGCGATCAATCATGCTCAGGCTGCCAAAGTGCCGATTATTGTAGCCATCAACAAAATGGATAAACCGGAAGCCAATCCGGAGAAGGTGAAGCAGGAACTGATGGAGCTCAATCTTGTGCCTGAAGAGTGGGGCGGTGATACGATCTTTGTTCCTATTTCTGCCTTAAAAGGAGAAGGCCTGGATGAACTCATGGAAATGGTCCTGCTCGTGGCTGAAATGGAAGAATTGAAGGCAAACCCGGACCGCTTAGCAACTGGCACGGTGATTGAAGCCGAATTGGATAGAGGGAAGGGCCCTGTGGCAACCGTATTGGTCCAGAACGGCACCTTGCGTGTGGGCGATCCGATCGTGGTGGGCAACACTTATGGACGGGTGCGGGCCATGACCAATGACAAAGGCCGCCGCATCAAAGAAGCCGGACCTTCCACTCCTGTGGAGATCACCGGCTTACAAGATGTGCCTCAGGCAGGGGATCAGTTTAAAGTCTTTGAAGATGAGAAAAAGGCGCGGGCGATCGGTGAAGCACGGGCAGAGAAACAGAAGCAGGAAGAGAGGGCCGCTACATCACGGGTTAATCTGGACGAATTGTTTCAGCAGATACAAGAGGGTGACATCAAGGAGATCAATGTCATCCTGAAAGCGGATGTGCAGGGATCTGTCGAAGCCCTTAAAGCAGCATTGGAAAAAATTGATGTAGAAGGGGTACGGGTCAAGATCATCCACTCTGCTGTGGGTGCCATCACCGAATCGGATGTGACCCTTGCGGCGGCATCCAATGCCATTGTTATCGGCTTTAACGTGCGTCCCCAGCCCCAAGCCAAACAGTTGGCTGAGGAGGAGAAAGTGGATATACGCCTGCATCGCATTATCTACAATGTCACAGAAGAAATTGAAAATGCCATGAAAGGCATGCTGGATCCGGAGTACCAGGAAAAAGTGATTGGTACGGTGGAAGTGAGACAGATTTTCAAGGTCTCCAAAGTGGGAACGATTGCCGGTTCCTATGTCAAAGAGGGCAAAATTACACGCGATTCCATGGTGCGCCTCATTCGTGACGGTGTCGTGATCCACGAAGGTAAAATCAATGCCCTGAAACGCTTTAAAGATGATGTGAGAGAAGTAGCCCAGGGCTATGAATGCGGCATTACCATTGAGAATTATAATGATATTAAAGAAGGCGATGTCATTGAAGCCTACGTTATGGAAGAAATTGAGCGGTAAGCGTAAGCGATGAGAGGTGAACAGTGATGCGTGATGTTCGTGTTCAGCGTGTCGGTGAAGCCATTAAAAAAGAGTTAAGTCAAATATTTCAACAGGAATTGAAAGATCCCCGCATCGGCTTTGTCACGGTGACAGGGGTGGAAATGAGCGGAGACTTGCAGCAGGCTGAAGTTTATCTCACTGTGCTGGGCAACGAAGAACAGAAAGAACAAACTCTGGAAGCGCTGGCCAAAGCGAAGGGATTTATTCGCTCTGAAATTGGCCGGCGGGTACGTTTACGTCACACGCCTGAACTTGTTTTTAAATTTGACGAATCGATTGAATATGGTAATCGCATTGAAAAATTGCTGCAAGAATTAAACCAAGAGGATAAAGGCTAATTAAAGGAGTGCGTCTATGCAAACATACCGGCAAGCTCTGGCCCAAGCCTCACAGTTTATAAAAGATCATGATCAGTTTCTGGTGGTATCACATGTGAATCCAGATGGTGATGCAACAGGATCTGTATTGGCGGTTGCCCATTTGCTCCACTTTCTGGGTAAATCATACATGTTGGTTAATGAGGGAGCTTCCCCACGGCGCTTTTCATTCTTAAAAGGGTTCGAACAGATTATCAACTTGTCGGAAACACCTGTCGATCAGCGGTTTCGCTATGTCATTGCCGTCGATGTAGCCGACCAGGAACGATTGGGGGAGATCGGTCCATTGTTTAGTGATGATGCCGAACTGCTTAACATTGACCATCATCCCACCAACACACGCTTCGGTCAAGTGAATGTGATCCAACCTGAAGCGGCCTCAACCACTGAGATCCTGTACGATTTATGCCAACGTCACTTCCAACAGGCCTTTGCTCCTGATCTGGCAGAGGCTCTGTATACCGGACTTTTAACCGATACGGGCGGGTTTCGCTACGCCAACACCACTCATAAAGTGCTGGAGATGGCAGCTGACCTGCTAACTTATAACCTAAGACCGGCCAAGATTGCCCAGTACGCCCTGGAAACAATCACCACAGGCCATATTAAAATTTTGAAGCAGGCTTTGGATACCTTAACCTTTGCCTATGAGCAGCAAGTGGCGCTGATGTCTGTTTCGCTGGAGGCGATTCACCAAACGGGAGTGGACCGTGACGATATTGATGGCTTAGTAGGCTATCCGAGCAATATTGCTGGTGTTAAGGTGGGCATCCTGCTCAAAGAGGTGGAGCAAGGTCAGGTGAAAGTCTCACTGCGTTCAAGAGATACGGTCAATGTGGCCGAGATTGCCCAAGTTTTTGGGGGTGGCGGTCATGCCAAAGCAGCCGGATTCACTTACAGAGGGACTCTGGCCGAAGCAAAGCAAGCTTTGCTGGCCAAATTGGAAGAGGTGTTACACTGAGTAAAATGGACGTATTAACTGGCATCCTGGTCTTAAACAAACCTAAAGGGATGACCTCCCATGACTGTGTCTCCGCGGTCAGAAAACTGGCCAAAACCAAAAAGGTGGGCCATACGGGCACCCTGGATCCTGAAGTGACCGGTGTCTTGCCCCTTTGCCTGGGAAAGGCGACCAAGATCGCCCAGTTTTTGACCGAGAAAGAAAAGGAATATATTGCCGAAGTGACGCTTGGTTTTGCTACGACCACCGAGGACCAGTCAGGTCAGGTGGTGGAAGAGAAACCTGTACAGGAAGCTCCCCCAGAAAGGGTTGTTGTAGACGTTCTGAACCGCTTTACAGGTGAACTAGAGCAGACTCCGCCCATGTTTTCAGCCGTAAAAGTAAAGGGGAAGCGGCTGTATGAATGGGCCAGGGAAGGGATAGAGATCGAGCGGCCAAGCCGCCGGGTGGTGATTCACCACCTGGAACTGCTCCGTTATGACCAGGGTTTGCCCTATCCTACCATTAGGTTTAGAGTACGCTGCTCCAAGGGTACTTATGTACGCACATTGGGAGTAGACATCGGCAGGACCTTAGGCTACCCTGCCCACCTTTCTTCCCTGGTAAGGACCAAAAGCGGGCCGTTCAGCTTGGAACAAAGTGTCACGCTTGATGAAGTCAAAACTTGGAGCAGTGCCGATTGGCCAAAGAGGCTCTATCCCCTGGATGCTGCTCTGACCGCTTATCCCAAAGTGGAACTGGAAAAAGAGATGATTAAACGGGTAAAACACGGCCAAACGATTCGCCTTAACTACAGGGTGGAAAAGGGTGAACTGTACCGTGTGTATGACCCCCATGGCCAGTTTATTGCCCTTTATTATGCGGCACAACCAACCTTGTTGAAACCAAAAAAAGTTTTGTTTACATAAAGGAGTACCCTATGAGAGTTTATCAAATTACTCATCCGTCAGATCTGAAAGAAAAGCCTGCTCCGGCAAGTGTTGCTTTGGGCAACTTTGACGGTGTGCATCTTGGCCATCAAGCTGTCATTCGTCAAGCGGTTAGGCGGGCGGACGAGCAGGGCATCTGTTCAGCTGTGATGACGTTTTACCCTCATCCCAAAGAGGTGCTTGGTCTGGTAAAGATGCCTGCTTATCTGACACCTCTACCGGATAAACTGGATGTGTTAGCTGGTTTGGGACTTGATGCAGCCTATGTGGTTCAGTTTACTCCGGCCTTGTCCATGCTCTCACCTGCCCAGTTTATTGAACAGTATATTGTAGGGCTGAATATTAAACAGGTCGTGACCGGTTTTGACTTTCATTTTGGCCATAAGGGAGCGGGCGATATTCACACCCTTGAGCGATGGAGCGGTGAACAGGCTGATTTTGCAGTGGATGTCGTCCCCAAAGTGAAACAGGATGAGCAAAAAATCAGCTCTTCCCTGATCCGCTCACTCTTGAATGAGGGAGATGTAGCCCAGGTACGTGCTTTATTAGGTCGTTCATATCACATAGCAGGAAAGGTCGTTCATGGAGACAAAAGAGGGAGAACGATCGGTTTTCCTACAGCAAACCTTGAGCCCCTTTATCCTTATGTCATTCCCAGATATGGTGTATATGCTGTCTATGCCACATGTGGCCAAGAGCGCTATCCAGGGGTGGCTAACGTAGGCAGAAAACCTACTTTTCAGCAGGCAGAGGCTCAGATTTCGATTGAAGTTTACTTGTTTGGCTTTAACGGGGACTTATACGGTGAAACATTAACCGTTGAATTTATCGACTTTTTACGTCCGGAACGGAAATTTGAGTCGGCCAGTGCCTTACAAACCCAAATTAAATGTGATGTTCAAAAGGCCCAAAGTATTTTAATGGACTCGACAAACATTTGAAATTATGGTATCTTAACTTAGGATGTCCTGTACAAGGACAAAAAGCAACCTATTGCTTGGCTATGCGCCTCACCACCGCATGGCTATGCTTTAGGGGATCATATGAAGGAGGTGAATAAGGATGGCATTAACTCAAGAACGCAAACAGCAAATCATCGAAGAATTTAAAGTCCACGAAAACGATACAGGTTCTCCGGAAGTGCAAATTGCTATCCTTACGGAAAAAATCAATTATCTGAACGAGCATTTGCGCGAGCACAAAAAAGATCACCATTCTCGGCGTGGTCTGTTAAAAATGGTCGGTCAGCGCCGAAACTTATTAACTTATTTGCGCAAGAAAGACATTCAGCGCTACCGCAACCTGATTAACAAACTTGGCTTACGCCGTTAAGGCAGACAGAAAGCGGGATATCTCCCGCTTTTTCTGCGTCCTTGAACTTGTTTTTAACCTGTTTTTTTTTCATTTTTAATCAGATTAAAAGAAGGAAATACTAGACTATTAGCGAATATAAATCCTGTATCGAGAGGAGGAAACAACATAGATGAGTAATGATGACGTTAAAGTGTTTGCAACAGAGTGGGCAGGAAGGCCCCTTAGTTTTGAGATTGGCAAAATGGCCAAGCAAGCGAACGGTGCTGTTTTGGCCCGTTACGGTGACACCGCTGTTTTATGTACGGTGACGGCCTCTAAAGAGCCCAAGGATCTGGATTTCTTTCCCTTGACCGTTAATTACGAGGAACGTCTCTATGCCGTGGGAAAAATTCCTGGTGGCTTCATTAAACGGGAAGGCCGCCCCAGTGAAAAAGCGGTCTTGGCCAGCCGTTTGATCGACCGGCCTATTCGCCCTCTTTTCCCAGATGGTTTTCGCAACGAGGTACATGTGATCAGTACAGTGTTATCCGTTGACCAGGATTGCTCCCCTGAGATTACGGCCATGATTGGCTCTTCCTTGGCTCTCATGATCTCTGACATCCCTTTTGGCGGCCCCATAGCTGGTGTTAATGTGGGGAGAGTAGATGGAAAATTTATCATTAATCCTACTTGGCAGGAATTGGAGAAAAGTGACATCTACCTGACAGTGGCTGGTACCATGCAAGGGATCAACATGGTGGAGGCAGGTGCAGACGAAGTGCCTGAGGAGATCATGTTGGAAGCCATGCTGAAAGGGCATGAGGAGATTCAATCCTTGGTTCGCTTCCAAGAGGAAATTGCTCAAGAAGTGGGCACAGAGAAAATGGAAGTGGAACTTTATACGGTGGATGCTGAGATTGAGCAAGCTGTTGAATCATATGTAAAAAAAGACCTGCTTGAAGCCATACAAGTGAAAGATAAGCAAGCTAGGGAAGAAGCTATTCAAGCTGTAAAAAATCAAACCTTAGAGCACTTCAGCGAACAAATCAATGAAGATGATGAGGACCGGGACAAAAAACTGAAAGATGTGGAGTTGGTGTTTGACAAGCTGCTCAAACAGGAAGTACGTCGCCTGATCACGGTTGACAAGATCCGGCCTGACGGACGTAAAAGCGACGAAATCCGTCCCATTTCATGTGAAGTTGGTTTGTTGCACCGTACGCACGGTTCGGGATTGTTCACCCGTGGACAAACTCAGGCTCTTAGCGTATGCACCCTTGGTGCGTTGGGAGACGTGCAAATTCTTGATGGCTTGGGAGTAGAAGAATCTAAACGATTCATGCATCATTATAACTTCCCTCCATTTAGTGTGGGTGAAGCACGGGCACCCCGGGCGCCAGGACGCCGGGAAATCGGACACGGAGCATTGGGAGAACGGGCATTGGAGCCCATCATACCTTCTGAAGAAGAATTTCCGTATACGATCCGCTTGGTATCTGAAGTATTGGAGTCCAACGGGTCTACATCCCAGGCCAGTATTTGTGCCAGTACGTTGGCCTTGATGGATGCAGGGGTTCCCATTAAAGCACCTGTGGCCGGGATTGCCATGGGACTAGTCAAAGAAGGGGATCACATCACCATCTTGTCCGATATCCAGGGAATGGAAGATGCACTGGGTGATATGGACTTTAAAGTGGCGGGAACGAAGAAAGGTGTTACCGCTTTGCAGATGGACATTAAGATTGACCAACTGTCCAAAGAGATCTTGGTAGAGGCTCTGGAACAAGCCCGGCAAGGACGCCTGTATATTCTGGAGAAAATGCTGGCTGTGATCGAAGAGCCAAGAAAAGAATTGTCTCCATACGCCCCCAAAATTAAAACCATGCGCATCTCACCGGAGAAAATACGTGATGTGATAGGACCCAGCGGCCGCATGATCAATCAAATCATTGATGAAACAGGCGTAAAAATTGATATTGAGCAAGATGGACGCTTATATATTGCTTCTCCGGATGTGGCCATGATTGAGAAGGCCCAGCAGATCATTGAAAACATCGTGCGCGATGTGGTGGTAGGCGAAACATACCTGGGCAAAGTGAAGCGGATCGAAAAGTTTGGCGCCTTTGTGGAAATCCTGCCTGGCAAGGAGGGATTGGTCCATATTTCTCAACTTGCTGAGCAGCGCGTTAATCGTGTGGAAGATGTGGTGAAAATTGGCGACGATATTCTGGTTAAAGTGACAGAAATTGATGATCAGGGACGCGTCAACTTATCCCGTAAAGCATTGCTTAAGGAACAAAACCGGAAATCCCTCAGCAAAAGAAATTGAGTGCTATAGTGATATAGCCTCAATTTTTTTGCATCAATTTCCCCTGTGGACAATAGAATGATGGAGAGAGATGTTGTCCATGGGAGGAAGTGGCATGTCCGTGTCCAAATTTGAACAAGGAAAGAAATGGTTGGTTGGTCTCTGCTATGGTCTTACCTTCATGATTGTGCTGGCCCTGGTTAATGCGCCAGCTGTTCAATCATACATATACACTTTAAAAAATCCTCATGTGGAAACAGCAACCAGTGTCGTTCTTGATTCGCAAGCTATGGGGGATACAGACTCACAAGATGCAGGGGATAAAGGCCGGCAACATGCGGGGGACCGTACAGACCCTCTGCTGAAAGAGATAGAAGCGTTGGCCCGCACCATTAATGAACAGCCGGTCAATGCCCGGATTGACAGGGTCTGGAAAGCGATACCGGGGTACAACGGCATTGAAGTCGATGTGGCTAAATCATATGAGTTAGCCAAACAGACAGGAAAGGTACGGCTGGAACATCTGGTGATCAACGAAGTGGAGCCGGAAGTCAGCTTGGACGACCTGCCACCTGCTGCTATTTACAGAGGGAATCCTAAAAAGCCGATGGTTGCCTTTATGGTCAATGTAGCGTGGGGAACGGAATATGTGCCGCAGATGTTAGACATTTTTGATGATTATCAGGTGAGAGCGACCTTTTTCCTGGATGGAAAGTGGTTGTCACGGAATATAGAAGTGGCGCAGGAGATCGTCACACGGGGACACGAAATCGGTAACCACGCCTATTCCCATCCTGATATGCGCAGGCTGAGCATCACAGAGATCCATGAGGAAATCAGCAAGACAGAGCAGCTGATTCAAGAACTTGGGGTTAGAAGCCGTTATTTTGCCCCGCCTGCCGGAGCCTATGATAACCGTGTGGTTAAAGTGGCCAGAGAGCTCAATATGCATACCGTCATGTGGACACTGGATACGGTCGATTGGAAAAAACCTGCTCCTTCAGAAATTAGAGCCCGCATTGTGCCTTATCTGGAGAATGGTTCCCTGATTCTGATGCATCCTACTGCCCCAACGGTTGAGGCACTCCCCAGCTTAATTGAAGGTGCACTGCAAAAGGAATTGCAGGCCGGGTCCGTAGCGCAAGTGCTCAGTCCGGAGAGAACCATAGCTATTGTGAGAGTTGAATAACTTTGGTATATTATTGCTTAAACAGAGCAGTATGATTGGCAACATTTAAGGAGGATTCATCTTGATTCAAACACATCGGTTTGCAAGCGGTTTGCGCCTCGTCATGGAAAAAATCCCTTCGGTGCGCTCAGTATCTATCGGCATTTGGATTGGTGCTGGATCAAAGCATGAAACACCTGAAAACAACGGCATTTCACACTTTATTGAGCACATGCTGTTTAAGGGCACCACAACCCGAACGGCCCGGGATATTGCCGAAGCATTTGACAGCATCGGCGGACACTTAAACGCCTTTACTTCCAAGGAATATACCTGTTATTACGCCAAGGTACTTGATCAGCATGTGGAGTATGCCTTTAACGTTCTGTCTGATATGTTTTTTAACGCCACGCTTAGTGAAGAGGAGTTGGAAAAAGAAAAAAACGTCGTACTGGAAGAATTGCACATGTATGAGGACACGCCCGATGATGTCGTCCATGATCTGATCGCTGAAGCCACATACAAAGACCATGCCTTGGGTTACAACATCTTGGGGCGCGAAGAGGTCTTGCAGCAGTTAACCCCGGCACATCTCCGCCAGTACATGGATCAGTATTACACTCCAGAAAATACCGTGGTTGCCGTTGCGGGCAATATTGATGAAGCTCAATTAATCAACCTGGCCCAAAACTATTTTGACCGTTTTACAAACCATCACAAACCTAAAGGACAGTCCCAGCCTTTTTTTACCAGCGAACATTTGCTTAAAGTGAAGGAAACGGAACAGGCCCACTTGTGCATCGGCTTACCGGGATTACCTTTCGGTGATTCAAAACAGTACGCTCTCATCTTATTAAATAATATTTTAGGCGGCAGCATGAGCTCACGTTTGTTCCAACAAATCAGGGAAGAACAGGGGCTGGCCTACTCAGTATTCTCCTACCATTCCTGCTTCCAGGAGACAGGCTCGCTGCATATCTATGCCGGGACATCCCCCCAACAAATTGAAAAGGTATATGAGTTATGCACGTCCATTCTTCATGATCTGGCTAGAGACGGCATAACAGAAAAGGAATTAAGGAATGGCAAGGAACAGTTAAAAGGTCATCTAATGCTCAGCTTGGAAAGTACCAATGCCCGCATGTCTCGCATTGCCCGCAATGAACTGCTCTTAAACAGGCATTTGACCCTGGATCAAATTGTGGCAGGTATTGATGCGATTACGCTGGACGATGTTCACGAGCTGGCAGCCCGGCTGTTCAGGCAGAAACACAGCTTCGCTCTGGTTAGTCCATTGGAGCATATTCCGGGCAGCATACATCCGGAACACCTGCTTGTTTAAGCCTGCATTCTCCCATCTGAGGATGGGTTTTTTTTATGTCTTATTAGCGGCTCCCTTGTCATGATGTTTACCAGGGTTGAATAAGACAGTAGTAGAATGATGATGGAGAGGAGATGTTGCTAGTGCGCTTAAGTGAACTGAGCGGAAAGGAAATTATTGATGTGGACAATGGGGAGCGTTTGGGACTGGTGGGGCAGACCGACCTTGTCATCTGCGAAACAACAGGCAGCATTCATTCGCTCCTTTTACCTACGGCCTCGTTTCTTGGCCTGGGGAAAAAGCGGGCGGAGGTCGTCATCCCGTGGCAGGCCGTGCGCAAGATCGGTCCTGAAATGATGATCGTTGAATTGAGGCAGAGAGGAAGAGTCTATGAATAGGAACAAAAAAATAAGCATTTAATCCTGCACTCCCTCTAGGCACCTGTCATACGATGAAGGTAGATAGGTAATGATTCCAGTTGATACCATGTTCTTCAGGAAAGGAGCCAGTTCATTCATGTTGACAGGTTGTCATATCGCCTTCATAGGTGGAGATGCCCGGCAAATAGAAGTGATTAAAAAGTGCAGTGAACTGGACGCTACCATTTCGCTTATTGGTTTTAACCAGTTGGAAAGCCAGTTCCCGGGAGCAACGAAAGTGGATCCTGCCCCAGAAATATTTGAAGATGTGGATGCCCTGATCCTGCCCATTGTGGGCGCTCATGCTGACGGGATTGTGGAAAGTGTTTTTTCCGACCAAACCATCATCCTAAAGGAAGATTGGATCAAGACCTTGCCTGAGCACTGTGTCATCTATACGGGGATGGCCACGCCATATTTGGAGCAGCTGACCTCAAAATACAACATCAAGTTAGTCCGGCTTTTGGACAGGGATGATGTGGCTATTTACAATTCCATCCCTACAGTTGAAGGTGCCTTGATGATGGCCATCCAAAACACGGATATCACTTTGCACGGATCCAAATGTGTTGTGTTGGGATTAGGGCGAGTGGGCATGTCGCTGGCCAGAGCACTGCATGCGCTCGGAGCTAAAGTACTTGTAGGCGCCCGCAAACCGGAACATTTAGCCCGTATCTATGAGATGGGTTTAACACCTTTTCATATTCAGGATATTAAACAATATATCCATCACTGCGATATCCTGTTTAACACGATTCCGGCCAAAGTGGTTCCGGCAGAAGTGATTGTGCGTCTGCCTTCTCACACCTTAATCATTGATTTGGCTTCTAAACCTGGAGGTGTAGACTTCAGGTTTGCTGAGAAAAGAGGGATTAAAGCGCTCTTAGCTCCCAGCCTGCCTGGAATTGTTGCACCGAAAACTGCCGGCCGCATATTGGCCAATGTGATCACTCAGCTGATGATTGAAGAACGGCAATCCAGGGGGGAAGAATAATGGATTTGAAAGGCAAAACCATTGGCTTCGGCTTGACCGGTTCCCATTGCACCTACGCAGAGGTGATACCGGAAATCAAGAAGCTTAAAGACGGAGGAGCAAGGGTGATCCCGATCGTCACCCATACAGTCAAATCAACGGATACCAAATTCGGCCAGGCAGAGGATTGGTTGAGCAAAATTAAGGAGATTACCGGGGAGGAAATTATTGATAGTATTGTCAAGGCTGAGCCATTAGGCCCCTCCAAGTTGCTTGATGTGATGGTGATCGCCCCCATGACGGGCAATACAACAGCCAAATTGGCCAATGCCCTGACGGACAGTCCGGTGCTGATGGCTGCTAAAGCGACTCTGCGCAACCTTCGTCCGGTCGTGGTTGCCATTTCAACCAACGATGGGTTAGGACTGAATGCGGCAAATGTGGCTAAGCTGATCAATACCAAAAATATCTTTTTTGTTCCTTTTGGTCAGGATAATCCTTTGGCCAAAACCAACTCTTTAGTGGCGCGCATGGAATTGATCAAGGAAACATGCGAAGCGGCCTTGGATGGAAAACAACTTCAACCCATGATAGTAGAAAAATATAAGTATATGAATTAAAATAGTAGAATAGTGACATTGAAGAAGGTAATCATGGGGAGGAGTTTTATTGATGAGTACTCAAACGTATCATGTTGCTGTTGTTGGTGCAACCGGCGCCGTTGGACAGCAGATGGTCAAACTGTTGGAAGAGAGACAGTTTCCGATTCATAAACTGACATTGCTTGCTTCTCGTCGTTCAGCGGGAAAGCAAGTCTCTTTCAAGGGAGAACAAATCACTGTTCAGGAAACGACACCTGATGCATTTGAAGAGGTCGATATCGCCCTGTTCAGTGCTGGAGGAAGTGTCAGTAAACAGTTTGCCAAAGAAGCGGTAAAACGAGGTGCACTGGTGATTGACAACACCAATGCCTTTCGCATGGAGCCTGATGTGCCCCTCGTTGTTCCGGAAGTGAATATGGGAGACATTGCCAAGCACCAGGGGATTATTTCCAATCCAAACTGTTCAACGATTCAAATGGTGGTTGCCCTTAAACCTATTAAGGATAAATACGGACTGAAACGCATTATTGTTTCTACCTATCAAGCAGTGTCCGGAGCAGGCAATGTGGCTCTGGAAGAGCTGAAGGAGCAAAGTGCCAAAGTTTTAAATGGCGAAGCGTTCACACCTGAAGTACTGCCGGTAGCGAAAGATAAAAAGAAATTCCAGATCGCCTTCAACGCCATTCCGCAAATCGATCTTTTCCAAGAGAATGACTATACCCTGGAAGAAATGAAAATGGTTAGGGAAACAAAGAAGATTATGCATGATGACACGATTGAAGTCGTTGCGACTTGCGTTCGTATTCCCGTCTTTACGGGCCACTCGGAGTCTGTCTATGTAGAGACGGAGCAAGAGGTGAACGTGGAAGAAGTGAGACAGCTTCTCCGTGAAGCACCAGGTGTCATTGTGGAAGATAATCCGGCAGAACAGGAGTATCCTTTGGCCACTCGTGCTGCTGGACGGCCTGAGGTGTTTGTGGGACGGATTCGTCGCGACCTCGACCGACCCAATGGCTTGCATATGTGGGTTGTCTCCGACAATCTGTTAAAAGGTGCCGCTTATAACAGCATTCAAATCGCCGAAGCTTATATTTCTAAATTTAAATCTTGAGCAGAGTGACGTGGCTTTAAGGCAGCAACCATCAAAGAGGGATGTATAGATGAAGATTATTGTTCAAAAATTTGGTGGAACATCGTTAAAGGATAGAGAGATCAGAGCCAGAGCGATTGAGCATATCAAAAAAGCAAAGGAAGAAGGATATCATGTGGTCGTGGTGGTCTCTGCCATGGGACGCAAAGGAGATCCGTACGCTACGGATACCCTGCTGGAGTTGATCAGACAAAACGGTAACCACCTTTCTGACCGGGAGCGCGACTTGTTGCTCAGCTGCGGGGAAATCATCTCCAGCACCACCTTATCCAGCATGTTAAATGCAGAAGGCATTCCGGCTGTCGCATTAACTGGCATGCAGGCGGGTATCCTGACAAATGACACTTTTGGCCAGGCTCAGATTATTTCTATTAACCCCCAGCGCATTTTGGATGAACTGGCCAGAGACAAAGTGGTCATAGTGTGCGGCTTCCAAGGCGGTACATCAGCAGGGGAGATGACTACCTTGGGCCGCGGTGGCAGCGATACCACAGCCACTGCTCTTGGTGTGGCGTTAAAAGCAGAGTATGTGGATATCTTTACGGACGTGGAAGGGGTTATGACCGCTGATCCCCGCATCGTTAAAGATGCAGCTCCGCTCAATTGGGTGACCTATACAGAGATCTGTAATTTAGCCTATCAAGGAGCTAAGGTCATTCATCCCCGCGCAGTTGAAATTGCCATGCAAAGTCAAGTGCCGATACGAGTGCGGAGCACAAGCTCAGATGACCCGGGCACTTTGGTGACCACATTAGACAAGGTCAGTCATTATCAACAGAATTTAAACGAGCGTTTAATTACAGGGATCGCATATGTCCCCCATTTGACTCAAATTAAAGTGTTGGCCAAAGACAATGAGTATGACCTGCAGTTAAAAGTATTTAAGGCGATGGCTGAAAATAAGATCAGTGTCGATTTTATCAATGTTAATCCTATGGGCGTGGCTTATACGGTGTTTAATGATGTGGCCGATCAAGCCATTGCACTGATCAAAGAGATGGGCTATGAGGTCAAAGTGGTTCCTCATTGTGCCAAAGTATCTACTGTTGGGGCAGGGATGGCTGGGGTTCCGGGCATTATGGCTCAAATTGTTGAAGCATTAACAGAGGAAGACATCCAGATATTGCAGTCTGCTGACTCCCATACCACTATTTGGGTTCTGGTCAAAGACGAAGATATGATCCGGGCTGTTAATGCCTTGCACCGCAAGTTTAACTTGCACAAGTTAAATCATTAAGCGTGTCGGAAGGGAGGTATCCCTGGTGGGATTTGGACGCTTGCATACAGCAATGGTAACTGCTTTTGATGAACAAGGAAATCTGGACTTGAATCGTCAAACAGACGTGATTGAACATCTCATTCAAACTGGAACTGAGACTATCATCGTGGCGGGAACAACCGGTGAATCTCCTACTTTATCCAAAGAAGAGAAGCTTGCCTTATTTGAACATACGCTTCAGGTGGCCGCTGGCAGAGTCAAAGTGATCGCCGGAACAGGTAGCAACAATACACGGGAATCAATAGCCTTAACCCAACAAGCTCAAGCCTTAGGGGTGGATGGGGTCATGCTGGTCACTCCTTACTATAACCGGCCTAACCAAGAAGGTTTGTATCAGCATTTTAAGGCGGTGGCCGAAGCTACTTCCTTACCGGTGATGTTATATAATGTGCCCGGCCGGACAAGTGTTAATATGGAAGCTGAGACCGTTTGCCGGCTGGCTGAGATTCCGAATATTACCATGGTCAAAGAAGCAAGTGGCAATCTGGGACAGATGACAGAGATTATTAAAGGTACACCGGATGATTTTCTGCTGTACAGCGGAGATGACAACCTGACTCTCCCTGTCTTGTCCATTGGTGGGTATGGCGTGGTCAGCGTGGCCAGTCATATTGTTGGCCGGGAAATGAGCCGCATGATTAAAGCTTTTGTGCAGGGAAATGTCAATGAGGCGGCTCAGCTTCATCGTGAGCTGTACCCCAAATGCAAAGCCTTGTTTGCCGCTCCATCTCCAGTGCCTGTTAAACTAGTACTGGCGAAACAAGGCGTTGATGCAGGCCCTGTCCGTCAGCCACTGGTTCCTTTGACAGACAGTGAAAAGCAACAGATTCTGACCCACTTTTATTAAGCGTAACTATGGGACACATTGATGTGAGTAAAAAAATGTACACTTTAAAATAGGTATAAAATGGTTAAATAAACTTGTGATCACCAACTCCCATCCTGTATAATATGATCAAGTGATAATGTGCGGTTTTTCAGGTTTGTGAAAGGGGCAGTGTTCGGGTGTAACTACAACTGAATATGGCAACATGGGAGGATAAATCAATTGTCAAAACAAAACGAACACAAATTGCTAATCTTCGCCCTGGGCGGTGTGGGCGAGATAGGTAAAAACATGTATGTTGTAGAATATGGAGACGACATTGTTGTTATCGATGCAGGACTTAAATATCCTGAAGAAGACATGCTGGGAATCGACATCGTCATCCCTGACATTACTTATCTGGAAGAGAACCAAGAACGCATCCGAGGCATTGTGGTTACACACGGTCATGAAGATCATACCGGCGCCTTACCCTATGTGTTAAAACGGATCAAAGCCCCTATCTTTGCCACCAAACTGACACTTGGCTTAATCGAGGGCAAACTGAAAGAAGCCAATATTTTGCACCAGGTCAAACGGGTGTTGATTCACAAAAGAAGCAAGATTAATCTGGGCTGCTTTACCCTCACCTTCTTCAAAACCAACCATAGTATTCCAGATTCGGTGGGGGTCTGTATAGATACACCCGAGGGACGAGTTGTCCACACTGGCGACTTTAAATTTGACTACACGCCCATTAATAATGAGTATGCTGACATTGGCCGCATGGCAGAGATTGGCGAGCAGGGTGTTCTGGCATTGCTCTCTGACAGCACTAACGCGGAACGTCCGGGCTACACCCGTTCTGAAAAAGAAGTGGGGCGGGCCATTACCGACCAATTTTTCAAAGCCAAAGGCCGCATTATCGTGGCCACTTTTGCCTCCAATATTCATCGTATTCAAAATGTCTTTGAAGCGGCCATGGAAACAAACCGCAAGGTGGCCATCGTCGGGCGCAGCATGCTCACTGTGGTACAGATTGCCCGGGATTTGGGCTATTTGCACGCCCCAGATGATTTGCTGATTGAAATTGACGAAATGAACCGTTTGCCTGCGCACAAAGTGTGTATCCTGTCTACGGGCAGCCAGGGTGAGCCGATGAGTGCTTTAACCCGCATGGCCAAAGCGAGTCATAAACAGGTGGACATCTTACCGGGAGATACGGTCATTTTTGCCGCCACGCCTATCCCTGGGAATGAGAAATTTGTCTCACGCACCATCGACCAACTGTTTAAGGCCGGTGCCCATGTCGTCTACGGATTGGAAGGTGTTCATGTTTCTGGTCACGGCAGCCAGGAAGAGTTAAAATTGATGCTCAACCTGATGAAACCTAAGTACTTCATTCCTATTCACGGAGAGTACCGCATGCTTCGCCAGCATGGCAAGCTGGCTGAAGCAACCGGTGTACCGGCGGAGAACATTTTCCTTATTGAAAACGGGGATATAGTGGAATTTCACAAAGGAAAAGCACGCCTGGGCAGCAAAGTGCCAGCCGGACATGTGCTCATTGACGGTCTTGGTGTAGGTGATGTGGGCAATATTGTGTTGAGAGACCGCAAACTATTATCACAAGATGGCATTTTGATTGTTGTAGTTACACTCTCTAAACAAAATGGTTCCGTTATTTCAGGACCGGACATTATCTCCCGTGGATTCGTTTATGTCCGTGAGTCTGAAGAGCTGATGGATGATGCAATTCAGCTTGTCACAACCACTCTGGAACGCTGTCTCGATGAGCAAACTCATGATTGGTCCACTTTGAAAAACAATGTCAGGGAAGCTTTAAGTCGTTTCCTTTATGACCAAACACGCCGGCGACCCATGATCTTGCCGATTATCATGGAAGCCTGACGCTCATTTTGGACTGTTTTACCTAACAGAGAGCCTTTACCCCTTTGCTGGGAAAAGGCTCTTTTTGTTTATTGACGATGGGTATGTAATCTTGTGACTGACAGATACTAAACGAAGAAGGAGGAGGAAAGATGACAGACAAAAATCCAACACGTGAAACCCAACCTGCCAAACAAGACCCGGGTGCACCAGCTTCTCCCCCCGGTCCGCAGAATCCCCCTTCTTCCCAGGAAAAACCAGGGGGGATCATGGACAAAATTCAACAACTGGGCACTCCAGGTTTACCCAACTTCCAGAGCAACATACATTGCTTAACGATTATTGGCCAAATTGAAGGACATCTTCAACTTCCGCCGCAAAACAAAACAACGAAATATGAACACATTATTCCCCAGCTGGTGGCAGCGGAACAAAACCCCAATATTGAGGGCATTCTGATTGTCCTCAATACGGTTGGTGGAGATGTTGAAGCTGGTTTGGCCATTGCCGAGATGATTGCCAGTTCGTCTAAACCGACGGTCGCGCTTGTTTTGGGAGGAGGACACAGCATTGGTGTGCCTGTTGCCGTAGCGGCCGATTACAGTTTCATTGCTGAAACAGCCACTATGACAATTCATCCCGTACGTTTAACGGGGTTGGTGATTGGTGTCCCTCAAACCTTTGAATATTTGGATAAAATGCAGGACCGGGTGGTCAGCTTTATCACCCGCCACTCCAATATAAAACCGGAAAAATTCAAGGAACTCATGTTTAAAACAGGAGAATTGACAAGGGATATTGGTACCAATGTCATCGGCAGTGATGCTGTCAGCTACGGATTGATCGATGAGGTGGGCGGATTGGGGCAGGCCCTCAGCAAGCTGAATGAACTGATTCAAGCTGCAAAAGGGCAACAGGAGGAAGAGCACTTGCAGCAAGAACAACAACAGGAAGGGATGCTGCAATGATTATTTACACGTCAATGCCATTGGAATGGGTGTATGAAGGTTATGAACAATTTAATCCCCATTTTGAAGAGATTGATTATAAAGGGGTTAAAATGATGATTGAGCCCAGTGGTCCGTATCAGGCCAAAATTGTGCGCTTACTAAGTGCTAATCCCCAAGATTATTTGAACCCCAACTATTCTCCAGGCTCTGTGATTTATTTTCGGTCCTCCTGACCGCTAGTCTACTTTACCAAATCATGCTATACTAATGAAAAATAGCCGATTTGTCATCGGCTGTTTTTCATTCTATCTTACATAAGGGGTTGACCCGATGGCAGGCAAGCGTAAACGAAGAAAACAAGCGCGAAAAGAGCGGATCAAACGTGCGTTATTATACGAGTTGTATGGTCTTATCCTTTTGGCTTTCTCAGTCATTGCCCTTGTTCAACCGGGGGCTGTTGGCAGATTATTCAGGGGAATGTTTCGCTTTTTTGCCGGTAACTGGGACTTTATCCTCCCTTTAGGTATGGCCTTCATTTCTGTCTATTTGGTTATCAAGCGTGCTTGGCCGAGATGGCATTACCGATGGACAGGCATTGTCTTGATCATTTGTTCCCTGTTGATTCTCAATCATTATACTCTTTTTCAATCCTTAACTGATGACGGACGTTTCCCCCAATCGGTGCTAAAGATGACGTGGAACCTGTTCGTAGAAGATGTCACCGCGGAGATTCCCACGGTAGATCTTGGAGGCGGCATGATTGGAGCTGTCCTGTTTGCCGCATTACATTTTATGGTGGCTGATACAGGTACATTGATTGTCATTTTTTTCCTTATATTAATCGGCCTGATGCTGTTGTTTGGGATTTCTTATGTTGATATTTTAAAAGCGGTGCGCCGCTTCAGCCGCCGCAGTGCGGAATGGCTGAAGGAAAAGCGTCTCACGTTTAAAGAGTTGATGAAAGAGGCTGACCATGAAGTCATTACAGCCCAGCAATCAAGGGCCAAATCGGTCCATAAGTATGAAGCCCGCTTAGGCAGAGAGATGACGGTTCACCGGGCTGATGAATTTGCATCAGGAGAAACTTCCCATGATCAAGCCGACCCAGTCATCCGCGACTTTACGGATGTGGCTTATGAAGAAGAGCGGACCGAGATCGTTGATGCGGTTCAAAGCAAGCCTAACCTAGCAGTGGAACCGAAGGAAAAAGTGCAGACAGAAGCGGCTGCAGATGGACAGAAACCTGTTACTGCTGATGATGTGATTGCTTACCGGGAAGACGGAGAAGAAAGTGACTACATGCTCCCACCTTTTTCTCTGTTACGCAAGCAGTCCAAACATCAGCAGGCAGGGATACAGGATATGCGGGCCAATGCCCGCAAACTGGAAAGAACGCTGGAAAGCTTCGGGGTCAATGCTAAAGTCACACAGGTTCATCGTGGACCTGCTGTGACGCGTTATGAGGTGCATCCGGCCGTTGGCGTGAAGGTGAGCAGAATTGTCAGCTTGGCAGACGACATTGCTTTGGCCTTGGCCGCCAAAGGGATTCGCATCGAAGCGCCCATTCCGGGAAAGTCGGCGATTGGGATCGAAGTGCCCAATAAAGATGTGGCCATGGTCACTTTAAGAGAAGTGTTGGAGAGTTCCGCTTTCCATGAATCTAAGTCTAAACTGAGCATTGCCTTGGGTCGTGACATTTCAGGGGAACCGATTGTTGCCCATTTGAACAGAATGCCGCACCTGCTGGTGGCTGGGGCAACGGGAAGCGGAAAGAGCGTGTGTATTAACAGCATCATTACCAGCCTTCTGTATAAGGCCAAACCCCATGAAGTGAAACTGATGATGATCGATCCGAAGATGGTAGAGCTGAATGTCTACAACGGCATTCCCCATCTGCTGGCTCCCGTTGTGACAGACCCCAAAAAAGCCGCCCTGGCCTTGAAAAAAGTGGTGGCCGAAATGGAGCGGCGCTATGAGCTGTTTGCCCACAGTGGAACGCGGGATATTGACAAATATAACGATTTAATCCGCAAAGAGAATGCTAAGGATGCAGAAGCTAAAAAACCGCTGCTTCCCTATATTGTGATAATCATTGACGAACTGGCTGACCTGATGATGGTGGCTCCGGGTGATGTGGAAGATGCCATTTGCCGCCTGGCACAAATGGCCCGTGCGGCAGGCATACACTTGATTATTGCTACTCAGCGTCCATCAGTGGATGTGATCACCGGTGTGATCAAAGCCAATATTCCTTCCCGCATTGCTTTCGGCGTCTCTTCCCAGGCCGACTCCCGAACCATTTTGGATATGGGTGGTGCAGAAAAGCTGTTGGGGCGGGGAGACATGCTGTTTTTGCCTGTGGGCGCAGCCAAGCCGTTACGTGTACAGGGGGCCTTTATTTCCGATGAGGAAGTGCAAGAGATTGTCACCTATTGCATTAACCAGCAAAAAGCTCAATACCATGAAGAGATGATTCCTGAACAGGCGGATGAACAGACAGGGGAGTCTGTGGAAGATGAACTGTATGACCAGGCTGTTGAGCTGGTTATTCAGCAGGGCTCTGCTTCTGTTTCCATGCTGCAAAGGCGTTTCCGCATTGGTTATACAAGAGCGGCCCGCTTGATTGATGCCATGGAAGCGAATGGGATTGTGGGACCGTATGAAGGAAGCAAACCGAGGGAAGTGCTGGTGTCCAAAGAGGAAAGTCATATTTCATAACAGAAAGCATTGATATGTCAGAAAACCTTATTGGGTGGATGACGACGCTGTTAGCTGAATACACTAAAAGAAAGTAGTTCGAGAGAAGGGAGACCACATGGATGGCAGATCAGTTTCAATCGACTCGTGTTAACCAGATTCCGGTTCATTTGATCTCTACACCGAAATACAAAACCAATTTTATTTCCGTCTACATCCGCCACCCTCTGACAGAAGAAGATCATACCAAGGTGGCTTTACTGCCCTCAGTTTTAAAAAGGGGAACGGAAAAGTATCCGACAGCCCAGCATGTGCGCCGGGTTCTGGATGATTTGTATGGGGCATCGTTATCCACTGATGTGGTTAAACGGGGAGAAGAGCAGGTGGTCATTTTCAGGCTGCAAGTGGCCAACGAAAAATTTTTGACCGATCAGGAACCTCTGTTCGAACGGGGCATTCAGTTGTTAAGCGAGATCATCATGCGCCCCCGCCTGGAAAACGGTGTATTCCATCCTCGTCATGTTGAACTGGAAAAAGACCTTTTGGAGCGTAAACTGAGCCAGATCAAAGATGATAAAATACGGTATGCCAACAAACGGTGCACGGAGGAAATGTTTAAAGAAGAACCCTACAGACTTTTCGCCTACGGCTCCAAAGAACAGTTGGCAGACATTACTCCTGAATCACTGTATCAGTTTTACCAACGGGTCTTGAGCACCCATCCTGTGGATTTATTCGTAGTAGGGGATCTACATAAAGAATATATCACTGAAATGGTTGACAAACACTTCAACCTGCCCCGTACTGAACCTCTAGACATTCCTCGTGTCTCTGTCAAACAGGAAGTGGACGAAGAACGGAGAGTGGTTGAAAAAACAAAAATTTCCCAGGGTAAATTGCATATTGGTTGCCGGACACAAACGGCTTATGTCGATGAGGATTACATCGCCTTGCTTGTCTTCAATGGCCTGTTTGGTGGATTTTCCCATTCCAAGCTCTTCCGCCATGTGCGGGAAAAAGAATCTCTGGCTTATTATGTGAACTCCAGTATTGAAAGTCACAAAGGCTTCATGATGATCATGTCGGGGATTGATTTCAACCATTACGACAAAACGGTTCAGATTATTAGACAGCAGTTGCAGGAAACAGCAAATGGTCATATCACGGATGAGGAATTGAATCAAACCAAAGCCATGCTCATCAACCAGATCAGGGAAGCTAACGACCAGCCTTTCCAATTGATGGAGCGCTTTTTTCATGGCATTGTCGGTGGTAAGGAGCGAGGAAGTGAGACCCTGATCCAGGACATTCGACAGGTGACGAAAGAAGAGATCCAGCGTGTCGCTCAAAAAGTGCAAATTGATACCATCTACTTTTTAACTTCTGAAGAAACGGGGGACGCCTCATGAGTGCAGAAGAGATTGTCTTTGACCAACTGCAGGAAACGTTATATTACGAACAGTTGCCGAACGGGTTGGATGTGTATGTACTGCCCAAACAGGGGTTTAACAAAACCTATGCCACCTTTACTACAAAATACGGTTCCATCGACAATCATTTTGTTTCCCATCAAGGGGAAGAAATAAAGGTACCCGACGGGATTGCCCATTTTTTGGAGCACAAAATGTTTGAAGAAGATGAAGGGGATGTCTTCAATGAGTTCAGTCAGTATGGCGCCCAAGCAAATGCATTTACCAGTTTTGACATGACGGCTTATCTCTTCTCCTGCACTGACCACGTCAAAAAAAATTTGAGCACACTGTTAAACTTTGTGCAAAACCCGTATTTTACAGATCAAAATGTGGAAAAAGAAAAAGGCATTATCGAGCAGGAAATCCGCATGTATCAGGATAATCCGGATTGGCGGGTTTATTTTGGCTTTATTGAGGCCCTTTATCACCGTTTGCCGGTCAAAGTTGACATTGCTGGCACGGTGGACTCCATCTACCGGATTAACAAAGAACTGCTCTATACCTGTTATGAAACCTTTTATCACCCCAGCAACATGCTGTTATTTGTGGTTGGGGCTGTTCAACCTGGGGAGATTTTTGACCTGGTTAAGGAAAATCAAGCCCAGAAATCATTTCAGCCTGCCCGGGAGATTAAACGTCTGTTTGAGCAAGAACCGGACTCCGTAGCACAAGAACGGCATGAGATTGAACTGAAGGTGGATATGCCCAAAATATTTATGGGCTTTAAGGAAACCAACGTGGGGCTTAACGGCAAAGAGATGCTGAAACAGGAGCTGTCCACGCATATATTAATGGAAATGATTCTCGGTCCCACCTCCAATGTCTACGAACAACTGATGGAGGAGGGACTAATCGATGATTCCTTTGCCATTGATTATAATCTGGAACAAAAATATGGCTTCTCTATGATCGGTGGCAATACCCGACATCCGGAAAAATTACTGCAGCGGGTAAAGGATACGCTGGCTCAAGTGAAAAGGGAGGGTTTGGAGAAGGCCGAGTTTGAACGGAACCGTAAAAAGAAAATCGGGCATTTCCTCAAAGCGCTAAACTCCCCTGAGTTTATTGCCACACAATTTACCCGGTACAAATTTAACGAGATCGATTTATTTGACATTATACCGGTCTTGGAGTCCTTGCGCTTTGAAGATATTGAACAGCGCCTGGCTGAACATGTGAATGACGATCAGTTTGCGGTGTGTATCGTCAAATAACAGCAACGTGTAACCGACGGAAGGAAAAGGGGAGAACGGAGTTGGCCAAAGTGGCATTGATTACGGGTGCAACAGGCGGAATTGGTCAGGCAACAGCGATGAAGCTGGCGCAAAGTGGTTATTTCTTGCAGCTACATTACCATTCCAACCATCAAGTTGCAGCCTGTCTGCAAGAACAACTGGCTGCCACATATGGCATAGAGGTTGACATTCATGGTGCAGATTTAAGTCATCCCCAGGGTGTTGAGCAGTTGCTGCAGGGGCTGACCAGGAAGCCGGATATTCTCATCCACAACGCAGGTCAGGCTCATGTTGCTTTGTTTACTGAGATTTCTGAACGGGACTATGAGCGCATGATCCAATTGCATCTCACTTCACCGTTTAAGCTGACACAGCGTCTCTTACCCTCGATGATCACCAATCACTGGGGACGAATTGTCTATGTTACCTCCATTTGGGGAGAAACCGGCGGCTCGTGTGAAACCCTCTATTCCATGGTCAAAGGCGGGTTAAACGCCTTGACCAAGGCCTTGGCCAAGGAGCTGGCCCCTTCCGGCATTACAGTAAATGCTGTTTCTCCCGGTGCCATCGAAACACCGATGCTTGAGGGGTATACACCTGAGGAAAAGCAAGCCTTGGCCGAAGCTATTCCCTCCGGACGCTTGGGTCTTCCTGAGGAAGTGGCCCATGCCATCCATTTTTTGATTTTGGAGGAAAGCAGCTATATTACGGGAGATATTTTACGGGTGAATGGCGGTTGGCTAACTTGAGGCATGCATAAAATACCTGCAGCTAACCATATTAAGAGATGAAAGTCCCATTTTATTACGTAGGATGGCGAGGAGGGAAAATATGTCTATTTTAGATAATTTTGAGCAATGGAAAGACTTTTTAGGTGACCGCTTGCATGCAGCACAGGAAGAAGGGATGACCCAGGAAGTCATTAACGAAATGGCTTACCGCATTGGTGACTATCTGGCTGCTGAAGTGGATCCAAAAAACGGTGAGGAACGTTTACTCAAGGCTTTGTGGGAAGTGGGCAGTGAAGAAGAACAAAAAATGCTTGCCCAGCTGATGGTGAAACTGGTCCAAAATGAGGGAACGACTCACTGAACCAAGGAAACACGTTGGCTCAGCATAAACGCTCTTTCACAGGAAAGGGCGTTTATCTGTTTACATTTAACCCAAAAATTTTTAAATTAAATGTAGCAGGAACTCTTTCAAATTGTGTAGAATAGTGTCGGTAGCGGATTGTCATGCTGGAAGGATGGATAAGTGTGGCTGATGAAAAGCAAGAAAAAAAAGTGTGGTATTTGGAGTATCTGATTCATGAAAACCGCCCTGGTTTGCTTGGTGATATCTCTTCTCTGTTGGGAATGTTAAAGATAAATATCATTACGATTAATGGTGTCGACTTGAACCGGCGGGGGCTGATATTGGAAAGTGACGATGATGAACGCATTGAATTGCTCAGAAGTCTCTTGGAGCGGGTCAATAATATCTCTCTGACCAAGTTGCGTCATCCCAAGCTGCGGGACCGCCTGGCCGTACGCCATGGCCGTTATATCTCCCGGGATGCCGATGATAAGAAAACCTTTCGTTTTGTCCGTGATGAAATCGGGCTTTTGGTTGATTTTCTGGCCGAAATTTTCAAAAAAGAGGGGCACCAGTTGATCGGTATCAGAGGAAGGCCGAGAGTGGGCAAGACAGAATCGATTGTGGCCTCCAGTGTGTGTGCGAATAAGCGTTGGTCGTTTGTTTCGTCCACTTTATTGAAACAAACCATTCGCAGTCAAATGGCCGATGACGAACGATCTACCGATCATGTCTTTATTGTTGATGGGATTGTATCGACGCTGCGGGCTCCTGAACAACACCAAACATTACTGAGGGAAATTTTACGTTTGGATGCGACAAAAGTGGTGGAGCACCCTGATATTTTCGTGCGTTACACCGAATACAGTTTGGAGGATTTTGACTATATTATTGAATTGCGTAACTTCGAAGATGAAGAAATCCCCACTGACATTGACCCTCATATCTCAACCTTTGACAGTGAATGGAGGTGACTGACTTGTCTGAACTGGGCCGCTATCTGAAAGAGACCCGCAAGGAAAAGAAGATGACGCTGGAGGATATCCAGGAAGTGACCAAGATTCGCAAACGGTATTTGGAGGCGATCGAAAAAGGGGAATATAATGCTTTGCCCGGTGCTTTTTACGCCCGAGCGTTTATTAAAAGTTATGCTGAAGCTCTTGGGCTTAACCCCGAGCAAGTGCTGGAGCAGTTTGCCCAGGAACTTCCCCGTGTTCCTCAGGCGCCTGCCGAGCAGATACCTACGCGACAGCGCAGGAGCAAGAGAGCACGAAGATCCGCTTCCCCAAAGGGAGGAAAGTGGGTATCCAATCTCATTTTTTATGCCTTTTTACTGTTAATTGGCTTCGTGTTTTACATCGCTTTTGTGAGCTTTGTCAATCCTGAAGCTGAATCCCCCATGGACGATGCCCCTGGCGTGAACAGTGAAGGTGACGAACTGGTCTCTGGAGGGGAGGAGGGTGAAGAAACACATGAAACCGATGCTGAAAATGGTGGAGAGAATCAGAATGAGAATAAATCTGCCCAGCAATCAGAAGAGCCAGATTCTGAACCTGTCTTAACCAGAGAGAGGACAGAAGGGAACCGAACCTACTATACATATGAGCATGTTGGAGAGGCAATTGTCCGTCTGGAAGCAGTTAACGGGAACGTATGGTACAGCTTAAATGATGAAGTAGCTGAAACGGAAATCGAGCAGTTGAACCTGCAACATGGTTCGGACCGAGAGTGGGATCTTTCCGGCTATGAACAAGTGAGGTTTCACTTTGGCAACACGCCTGGCGCCCAATTGTATATTAATAATGAGCCAGTTGATTTGTCCGGGTTATCCCATGTTCATCATATTGTGATCAGTTTTAATCCAGTGGATTAAAAAACACCCAGTCATGTTGATGAGCGATGCTAATGCCGTCAATATGGCTCTTCTCTTCTTGTGCAAGATAATTGGTGCAAAGCTGTTGCCGTATTTTGACACGCTATGGACCATGTATTATACTGATATCAGTATCCTGCAGTCCTGTGACTACTGTAACATTCCTACATCATTGTTGCCGATGACTTGGAGGAAAACTGATGAATTTAGCGAATAAAATTACCTTGGCCAGGGTTTTCCTGGTTCCGATTGTCATGCTGTTTTTACTGATCCGTTTTGATCTGGGCTCCGTTACTTTTGCCGGCATGACCATTACCTATTCCGAAATTATCGCCACGGTTGTTTTTATCATCGCTGCAAGTACAGACGGGCTTGACGGGTATATCGCCCGCAAGCGTAAAATGGTGACCAATTTCGGAAAGTTTTTGGATCCTTTGGCCGATAAACTGTTGATTACGGCTGCCTTAATTTCCCTTGTGGACAGGGGAAGCATTGAAGGCTGGATGGCGATCGTGATTATCAGCCGTGAGTTTGCTGTCACAGGGCTGAGATTGGTTGCTGCGGCTGACGGGCATGTCATCGCAGCAAGTCCTTTGGCTAAATTGAAAACATTGACGCAGATTATAGCCATTGTGACCGTGATGCTCAACAATTTCCCCTTTGGTCTGATTGGCATTCCCTTTGATACCATTGCCATGTGGGTTGCCGTCATTGTGACCATCTTATCAGGCATCGATTATTTTGTGAAAAACCGAAAAGTGATACAATTTAAGCGTTCCATGCCCAAATAACGGACAAGGTTGATGAACCACCTTGTCCGTTTTATGCCTCATTAAGGGAGTGAAAAGTGTGCAAGCCGAGATTATTGCAGTTGGTACAGAGCTCTTGTTGGGACAAATCACCAATACAAACGCCCGGTTCTTGTCTGAACAATTGAATTCCTTGGGCATTTCTGTTTATTTTCACTCAGTTGTGGGAGATAATCCAGACCGGTTAGCCGCCCAACTGGCGATTGCCCATTCCCGTTCCGACCTGGTGCTCTTAACAGGGGGATTGGGACCAACCAAAGATGATCTGACTAAAGAGATCGTGGCCCGTCATGCGGGACGCTCATTAACTCTTGACCTGCAAGCGATGGAAACAATCCAGCACTTTTTTGAAACCAGACAAGTCCCAATGACCGAAAACAACAGGCGTCAGGCCCTGGTGATTGAAGGGGCCCATGTCTTTCCCAATGAAACCGGATTGGCACCGGGAATGGCTGTCAAACATGAAGGGGTCTGGTATCTTTTGTTTCCCGGGCCACCAAGTGAATTGACCCCCATGTTTAAAAACCATGCCCGTCCATTTCTGGAAAGTCTGTTGGCTGACCAACATATTGTCCATTCCAAAGTGATGCGGTTTTGCGGAATTGGGGAGTCAGCACTGGAAAGCCGGCTGGAGGACCTGATTGACCAGCAGACCAATCCTACCATCGCCCCCTTGGCCAAAGAAGGGGAAGTAACTCTGCGCTTGACCAGTTTGGCCAAAAGCAAAGCCGAGGCGGAACAACAGATGAGAAGCCTTATTGCCGAGATTCAATCCCGGGTGGGCAAGTACCAGTATGGCTGGGATGAAGAGACACTGGAAGAAGTCCTTGTTCGTCTTTTGCAGAAAAGAAATTTGACAGTAGCGGCTGCGGAAAGTTGCACGGGTGGTTTAGTCAGCCATTTGATCACGCGGGTCAGTGGAGCGAGCCAAGTATTCCCGGGAGGGATTGTCTGCTACTCCACAGGCGTGAAAGCAGCAGAGTTAGGTGTTTCCCCTGAAGTTTTGCGTCAGGATGGGGCTGTCAGCGAAGCGGGAGCACGGATGTTGGCTGAAGGGGTGCGCCAAAAATTTAACACAAATCTCGGAGTATCCGTTACCGGTGTGGCAGGGCCGGAACAACAGGAAGGAAAACCTGTGGGACTTGTCTATATTGGTGTAGCAAGTGCACAAGATACAACCGTTCAAAAGTTAAACTTGGGAGGGCTGCGCAACACCATTCAGCAGCGGGCAGCCAAATTGGCTTTGTTTTACCTCATTAAGACTGTTGAAACATTGGTGTGAGTGCATGCTTGTCTGCAAGGGAATAAATGTTCGATTTTGCTATTGGCAAATCAGGAAAAAGAGGGTATGATAGACTTAAACAACAGCATTAGCAGTACATAGCTGCGTTAAAAATATGCACCAACTAGTCATGATGTATATGGAAAATATTAAAAAGGAGAGTTGAATGATGTCTGATCGTCGGGCAGCCTTGGACATGGCCTTGCGTCAAATCGAAAAACAGTTTGGCAAAGGATCAATCATGAAATTGGGAGAGGCGGCAGCCAACAACCAAGTGTCCACCATTTCCAGCGGAGCGCTTGCTTTAGATATTGCCTTAGGTGTGGGTGGCTATCCGCGGGGGCGGATTGTGGAAATATATGGTCCCGAATCGTCAGGTAAAACGACGGTGGCCTTACATGCCATTGCTGAAGCCCAAAGGATGGGGGGACAAGCTGCTTTTATCGATGCGGAACACGCCCTTGATCCCCAATATGCCAAAAACTTAGGGGTTAATATCGATGAGCTGCTCCTGTCCCAACCTGATACAGGGGAACAAGCCTTAGAAATCGCTGAAGCGCTCGTGCGCAGCGGAGCGATTGACATCATTGTCATTGACTCTGTGGCGGCCCTGGTGCCCAAAGCTGAGATTGAGGGAGAGATGGGAGATTCCCACGTGGGTCTGCAAGCCCGCCTCATGTCCCAAGCTTTGCGCAAACTTTCCGGTGCCATCAGCAAATCGAAAACAATCGCCATTTTTATTAACCAAGTGCGTGAAAAAGTAGGCGTTATGTTTGGTAATCCGGAAACCACACCTGGTGGACGTGCTTTGAAATTTTATGCCAGCATCCGCCTTGATGTCCGCCGGGCAGAAACCATTAAACAAGGTAATGACCTGATCGGTAACAAAACGAAGATTAAAGTGGTAAAGAACAAAGTGGCTCCCCCGTTTAAGTCATGTGATGTGGATATTATGTACGGTGAAGGCATTTCCCGTGAAGGCAGTGTGCTGGATATGGCTGCAGACCTGGATATTGTTCAGAAAAGCGGAGCCTGGTATTCTTACAATGAAGAGCGCCTGGGACAGGGCCGGGAAAATGCCAAACAATATTTGATTGAGCATCCTGAGCTGTGCCAGGAGATTGAAAATAAAATCAGGGAACATTTTGGCCTGGAAGCTGTCACTCAGCCCATTAACGAGAACAGTGAGATGAAGGAAACATTAGCCCTTGATTTGGAATAGTGATAAGTTTGGAAGGGGGAGACTCCCCCTTTTCTTGCTTTAATGGCCGAAAGAAAAGAGGTTTTTCTTGATGAGCAGGAAGATAACAAAAGTGATCCAACACAGTCGCAATCCACACCGCTATCACATCTATGTCAATGATGAATATGCTTTTTCTGTTCACGAAGATGTTGTTGTTGACAAGCGGCTGCTTAAAGGCAAAGCAGTAGACGAGGCGGAGCTAGAGGCCATTGTCAAAGAAGAAGAGAAAAAGAAAATTGAACGTGCCGGTTTGCGTTATCTCAGCTACCGGCCCCGTACGCAGAGCGAAATGAGAGTTTATCTGCAGCAGAAGGGATTTGACCAAGCTCTGATAGAAGAAGTGATTGTCAAATGGGTCGGGGAAGGATACCTGAATGATGAAGCTTTTGCTGTCCAATGGATTGAAGAACGTCTCTCCACAAAGCATAAAGGGCGTTATCTTCTTCGTCAGGAATTGAAGGAAAAGGGCATTGATGAACAAGTAATCCGGAGTGCCTTAAGCCGGATTGATCACAGGGCTGAGCAGGAAGCCTGTCTTAAGCTCGCCCAAAAGCGAATGAAAAGGTATGAGGGACTTGAACCCACAAAAAGAAAGCACAAACTATTTGCCTATTTAAGCCAAAGGGGTTATCCGTTACATGTAATCGAAACTGTTTATGAACAGCTTATGGATGATGAGCACGATTTTTAGTCTGGCGAAACAACTTGACATGACGCTGGGACAAATATACAATTAAAATGCACATTTATCATGTGTGCTGCCAGACAAACGGGGTAGACAGACTTGTTTTTCTTTTTTTTGGGAAAAAACAGGTGGATGGACACAACTGAATGAAGAGGGAGTTCACACTGAGCCAGCAATGAGTGCAAGAGGAGGTGAGACGATGACATTAACGATTGACCTGCTCCTAGGCATCTCCATTTTGCTGGTCTCTGTTGCTGTCGGTGTAGGTGTTGGGTACTTCGTTCGTAAATCGATTGCCGAAGCCAAAATTAAAAGTGCGGAACAGGCTGCCGGGCAAATCATAGAAAACGCCAAAAAAGAAGCCGAAGCGTTAAAGAAAGAGACAATCTTGGAGGCGAAAGACGAAGCCTTTAAGATCCGGTCCGAAGCGGAAGAAGAATTTAAAGAACGTCGCCAGGAAATCCAACAACAAGAACGCCGGATCATTCACAAAGAAGAGGCGCTCGATCGCAAGCTGAACGCTTTGGAACAAAAAGAAGAATCCCTCAACCAAAGACAACGACAAGTTGAAGAGATGGAAAGCAAAGTGGAAGCTTTATATAAAGAGCAGCAGGCAGAGTTGGAGCGAATCGCCAATTTAAGTCAAGAAGAAGCAAAGCAGATGATCCTGTCCAATGTGGAGAAGGAAGTCCGCCATGAAGCTGCCATGCTGGCTAAGGAGATTGAAACACAAGCCAGGGAAGAAGCCGAGAAGAAAGCACGGGAAATTCTATCATTAGCCATTCAGCGCTGCGCTGCTGATCATGTAGCGGAAACGACTGTTTCTGTCGTCAATCTGCCTAATGATGAGATGAAGGGCCGGATTATTGGCCGGGAAGGCCGTAATATTCGCACCTTGGAAACACTCACAGGGATCGATTTGATTATTGATGATACGCCTGAAGCAGTGATTTTGTCCGGTTTTGATCCGGTTCGGCGGGAGATTGCCAAAACAGCGCTGGAGAAATTGGTTGCCGATGGACGCATTCATCCGGCACGGATTGAAGAAATGGTAGAAAAAGCGCGCCGTGAAGTAGATGAGCGCATTCGTAACTACGGTGAACAAGCTACATTTGAAACAGGCGTACATGGTCTTCATCCCGACATTATCAAAATTCTGGGCCGCTTACACTTTAGGACGAGTTATGGCCAAAATGTACTGAAACACTCGATGGAGGTGGCCTTCTTAGCAGGGCTGATGGCTGCTGAGTTGGGTGAAGATGTCAATCTGGCTAAACGGGCCGGATTGTTGCACGATATTGGTAAAGCCATCGACCATGAAGTGGAAGGCAGTCACGTTGAGATTGGTATCGAATTGGCCAAAAAATATAATGAACCTGAAGTGGTCATTAACGGGATTGCTTCCCACCACGGAGATGTGGAACCGACTTCAGTGATTGCTGCATTAGTAGGGGCTGCAGATGCCTTATCTGCTGCCCGGCCTGGCGCAAGGCGTGAAACACTGGAGACCTACCTGAAACGATTGGAAAAATTAGAGGAAATAACTGAATCATTTGATGGCGTGGAAAAATCATACGCTATTCAGGCCGGCCGAGAGGTACGGATATTGGTCAAACCGGATATGGTGGATGACCTAGAGGCTTATCAACTGGCCCGGGAAATTACCAAAAAAATTGAGAGTGAACTGGATTATCCCGGCCATATTAAAGTGACCGTGATCCGGGAAACCCGGGCAGTGCAATATGCAAAGTAAACAGATTGTGTGAATAATAAAGTGGCGTTTGAGCCACTTTATTTTTTTGAGTGAAAGAATATGATAAAATGAAAACAGAAGCAAGGAGGGAATACATGAAAGTATTATTTATCGGGGATATAGTCGGTTCGCCCGGACGGGACATGGTTAAAAAATATTTGCCAAAACTTAAAGCAAAATATCAGCCAACCGTGACGATTATCAACGGTGAAAATGCTGCCGGTGGTAAAGGCATCACTGAAAAATTGGCCAAACAATTATTTGAAGCTGGGGCCCAGGTGATCACTCTAGGCAATCATACGTGGGACCAAAAAGATACAGGAGACTTTCTGGAAAAAGCCGCCAACGTGATACGTCCTGCAAACTTCCCCGAGGGAACGCCCGGCAAAGGACACACGATCCTTAATATGAATCAGCTTAAAATTGCCGTGATTAATCTGCAAGGACGCACTTTTCTGCCGGCCATTGATTGTCCGTTCCGAAAAGCAGATGAATTGATTGATATAGTAAAAAAAGAGACCGATATTATTTTCGTTGATTTTCATGCGGAAGCGACCAGTGAAAAGGAAGCGATGGGCTGGTATTTGGATGGTAAAGTTTCTGCAGTGGTAGGTACCCATACCCATGTTCAGACGGCAGATGAGCGAATTTTACCCAAACAAACGGCTTACATTACTGATGTGGGTATGACAGGTCCCCGCAACGGTATATTAGGCATGAAAAAAGAAGCGATTTTATACCGGTTTCTGACCGCCATGCCAGCTCGCTTTGAGGTATTGAAAGAAGGCCCGGCCCAACTCAATGCTGTCTTGGTGACTATCAACGGCGAAACTGGAAAAGCGTTGGACATAGCCCGCATCCGGATTGATGATGATCACCCTTTCAATGCCGATCAATAGTCCGAAGTAATAGGAAAAATATTTAGAATTTTTTAGTTCCGAAGCAGGAATTATTACAGCCGACCGCGAATACACATAGAAGTGATATCAATCATCACACTAAATGAGGAGGAACAAAAAATGGAGGTATTAAAAGTTTCAGCAAAATCTAATCCCAATTCTGTAGCTGGTGCACTTGCTGGTGTGTTAAGGGAACGTGGATCCGCTGAAATTCAGGCCATTGGTGCTGGTGCACTCAACCAAGCGGTTAAAGCCGTAGCGATTGCCAGAGGGTTTGTAGCACCTAGTGGTGTTGACCTTATTTGCATTCCTGCTTTCACTGATATCTTGATTGACGGTGAAGAACGGACAGCCATAAAGCTAATTGTAGAACCTAGATAATGAAGTGGGACCTGTCTGCCTTTTTTTGGGCAGACAGGTTTCTGTTTTAAATTGGATGCACTGTTTGCTGTTTATAACGATGAACATGGATCAGAAAGGATCATGCCAATGAAAGGACATGTATTTGATGGCCATTGTGATGTGTTGTTCCGCTTGTGGGAGAAGGGGGATGCACAGCTTTTTTTTACCTCGGCGGAGGAGCTGCACTGTTCCTTTCAACGTTTGAAGAAGGGACAAGTTAAAGTACAAACCATGGCTATTTTTGTTCCGCCTGAGGTACCTCAGGCTCAAAAACTGACGGAAGCTTTGCGTATGATAGATATTTTTCACCATCATATCCTAAGATCCGCAAAAGGGGTTCGTCTCATCAAAGACCGGGAAACCTTGGAGCGAGTTGAACAAGATGATGCCCTGTTTGTCATATTGTCAATGGAAGGAGCAGAACCGATTGGAGATAATCTGCTGTTTTTAAGAACGTTTTATGAGTTAGGTGTCAGAAGTATGGGACTGACATGGAACCACCGCAATATGGTAGCTGACGGTGTGGGTGAGCCTAATCCTGGTGGGTTGTCACAATTTGGAATAGAAGTGGTAGAAGAAATGAATCGTCTAAAGATGGCAATCGATATTTCCCACCTGGCTGAACCTGCTTTCTGGGATGTTATCTCCCGCTCAAGACAGCCGGTGATGGCCTCCCACTGTAATGCCAGAAAACTTTATGAACACCGCCGTAATCTGACAGACGAGCAGTTAAAAGCTATTTTTGAAATGAAAGGTTTAGTGGGTATCAACTTTGTACCCTATTTCCTAGGCGGAGATGACTCCGTTTCCATTGAATCTGTTTTATACCAAATCGATCATATGGTCTCTTTGGGGGGAGAGGATTATATCGGTTTTGGCTCTGACTTTGATGGGATTGATTCAACAGTTCAAGGATTGGAACATAGCGGCAAGTGGCCTCGTTTGATAGAGACATGCCAAAAACATTTTTCCGCTGACTTTCTTGATAAAATTCTATTTACCAATTGGAAAAACTATTATTTAAGAGTATGGAGCAATTAATAAAAATACGTTACAATAATATGAGAAAATCACTTACTACTTTTTAGATGAAAAGGGTTGCAATTTTAGGCCGATAGGTCTACAATTGTAAAAGTTTAAGAAGTGATTCTCTAATTTTTATGATTCTTTTTCTTCTAAATACAACGTCATGATGGTAAGGGTAGAAGGAGTGGAAATGTTCATGATGAATCAACTTTCATGGAAAGTTGGCGGCCAACAAGGAGAAGGGATTGAAAGTACAGGGGAGATCTTCGCGGTTGCCCTCAAGCGTATGGGCTATCATTTGTATGGTTATCGCCATTTTTCGTCTCGAATCAAGGGGGGCCATACGAACAACAAAATCAGAGTCAGCACCAGGCCGACCCGGGCCATTTCGGATGATCTGGACGTTCTAGTCGCTTTTGACCAGGAAACGATCGATCTTAATATCCACGAATTGGCTGAGCACGGCATTGTCATTGCTGACAGCAAGTTTAATCCCAAGCTGCCGGAAGGGGCAAATGGAACTTTGTATGCTGTCCCTTTTACCCAGATTGCAGATGAACTAGGCAGCTCTTTAATGAAAAACATGGTGGCTGTTGGCGCATCAGCCTCAGCACTGGGCATTAATATTGATGCGTTCCATGATGTCGTCAGAGAGATATTTAAACGTAAAGGTGACAAAATCATTGACATGAACATTCAAGCCCTGAATAAAGGGTATGATGTATTTATGGAACAGGCCGGGGGAGAGCTGGAAAGTCTGCGTCTGGAGCAAGCCGACGGCAAGAAGCGTATGTTTATGATTGGTAACGATGCCATCGCCCTGGGGGCCATTGCAGCTGGTTGCCGTTTGATGGCTGCTTATCCTATCACACCCGCTTCCGAAATTATGGAATATTTGATTAAGAAATTGCCTGAGTTTGGTGGAACTGTTGTTCAGACCGAAGACGAAATTGCAGCGATTACCATGGCTATTGGCGCCAACTTTGGAGGTGTACGAGCCTTGACCGCTTCGGCAGGCCCTGGTCTTTCTTTGATGATGGAAGGCATTGGCCTGGCCGGCATGACAGAGACACCCGTCGTCATTGTTGATACTCAGCGGGGCGGCCCCAGCACAGGTTTGCCGACCAAACAGGAACAAAGTGACATCAATGCCTTGATTCACGGTACTCACGGCGAGATCCCGAAAGTGGTCATTGCACCGAGTACCGCGGAAGAGGCTTTTTATGATACCGTAGAAGCCTTTAATATTGCAGAGGAATTGCAATGCCCGGTTATTATTGCTTCTGACCTGCAGTTGTCACTGGGTAAACAGACCGTTGATCCCCTGGATTACAGTCGGGTCGAGATCCGCCGGGGTAAATTGCTTGATGAAGTTCCTGAACAGGGAGACGAGCTGTTTAAACGGTTTGAGATCACCGATGACGGTATTTCTCCGCGGGTGCTTCCCGGAACAAAAAACGGCTTGATTCATGCCACTGGCGTTGAACACGGGGAAAACGGACGCCCGTCCGAAGATGCCGTAAACCGTAAATTACAAATGGATAAACGCTTGCGCAAGTTAAGCAACCTTAAATTCTACAAGCCTTTAACCTTTGATGCCAAGTATGAAGATCCTGACATTCTGGTGTTGGGTATGGGTTCCACGGTGGGTACCATTACCGAAGCCAAAGAGCGGCTTGAGGCCGAGGGCCATAAAGTGAACCATGTCCACGTCCGCTTGCTGCACCCATTCCCAACTGATGAACTGAAACCATATATTGAAAGTGCCAAACAAGTGCTTGTGGTTGAAAACAACGCCACCGGCCAGCTGGCCAATCTGGTGCGACTGAACGTGGGGTATGCTGAAAAAATACGTCAATTAAACAAATATGACGGTAATCCGTTCTTGCCCCACGAAATTGAAAAAGGATTAAAGGAGCTGTTATAAGATGGCCACTTTCAAAGATTTTCGCAATAAAGTGAAACCAAACTGGTGCCCAGGATGCGGTGACTTCTCCGTCCAGGCCGCTTTGCAGCGCGCCGCTGCCAATGTGGGTTTGGAGCCGGAGGACCTGGCTGTTGTAGCTGGAATTGGCTGCTCTGGACGTATCTCCGGGTATATTAATGCCAACGGATTTCATGGTGTTCATGGGAGAGCGCTGCCCATTGCCCAAGGGCTGAAACTGGCCAACCGGGATCTGACTGTTGTCGCTGCAGGGGGAGACGGAGACGGATTTGCCATCGGTTTGGGACATACATTGCATGCCATCCGTCGCAACATTGATCTTACCTATATTGTCATGGATAACCACATCTATGGTCTGACCAAAGGGCAAACCTCTCCCCGCTCTCAGGTTGGTTTTAAAACAAAAAGTACACCTGACGGGCAAATTGAATCACCAATCGCCATTCTTGAAGCAGCCTTAACGGCAGGAGCCACCTTTGTTGCCCAAAGCTTCTCCAGTGACTTGAAAGGATTAACTTCCTTAATTGAGCAAGGTATGAAACATAAAGGATTCGCCCTCATCAATGTGTTCAGTCCTTGCGTCACTTACAATAAAGTGAACACCTATGATTGGTATAAAGAAAACCTGACTGACCTGTCCAGCATTGAAGGTTATGATCCTCACAACCGTTTGCAAGCGATGCAAGTGCTCATGGAACACAATGGGTTAGTCACCGGTCTGATTTATCAAGATCTTGATAAACCGGCTTATGAAGACCAGTTAAAAGGATTTAAGAAAGAGCCGCTGGCCCATCAATCCATCCACATCAGTGAAGAAAAATTTAATGATTTGGTTCACGAGTTTATGTAAACTGATGCGTAAATAATAAATGTGAGCGCTGAAAGGGGGAAGCACTGCTTCCCCCTTTTTTGCAATGTAGAGACCGTCATTCCGGCAAGATACACAATCGAAATCACGCTGAATGAAGCAGGAGGTATGGCAAGTGAAATTGACAGTCATTGGTTGTTACTCCCCGTTTCCCAAAGCAGGTGAAGCGACACCAGGTTATTTGTTTGAGGATCACACTGGTACAAAGCTCTTGTTTGATTGTGGAAGTGGAGTTGCTAGTCATATCCATAAATGGATTAACCCCAAAGAAGTAGATGCTATTATCTTATCTCACTACCACCATGATCATGTGGCAGATGTGGGAGTTTTTCAGTACGCAGCGTATATGGCCTTACTTAATGGATCGCGTTCTGGACCTCTTACCATTTATGGGCCATCGCTTCCGCCAGATAAGGCAGAAATTAGAACATATAAAGATATTAGTGTAGCTAAGGACATTGGCCAAGGCCAAGATATTGAGTTGGGTTCTTGTCGGTTCCGCTTTTTCCAGACAGATCATCAAGGTCCGTGTTATGGCTGGCATGTCACTGACGGACGATCTTCCCTGGTGTATGGAGCTGATAGCGGCCCGGATACGGATTGGGATCATGTTCCACTCCGGCCGGATGTACTCATTCTTGAGTCCTCTTTTTTAGAGCAGAATAAACGAACGGGAGTTAAGCATCTGTCTGCCAAAGAAGCGGCCTTAATCGCCGCCAGATTAGAAGCAAAACACCTTGTTTTAACCCATTTTTACCCTGAGGTTGATCCCTATCAATATGTGCAGGAAGCAAAAGCATTTTTTAGTGGAAAAATTTCTGCCGCCCTTATGGGGTTTCACCTATCGCTCTCATAAAGTAGACATACGGGAGCAGCTTTTGTTTTCCAATCGGGCTCACATCACGAGTATATATGACAAAATTGTGAAAAACTTGTCGGAGGGTATCCGGTGTGCTATTCTAGTTATGTATCCGAGCTGGAATGATGGAAAAAATGAAGGACACAAGCAGTTCTGCCATGCTTTCCAAGATGCTGCATGACTGGATGCTGGCGTCAAGATGGGCAAATGGTGGACAATGACACAACAGAGAAAGAAAGTGGGGTTGATGGATTAATGAGTCGTAGCATGTGGCGATCACTATTTTTATTTTTAGTGCTCGCACTGGTTCTAACAGGTTGTGGCAAGCCATATCTGTCTGCATTGGATCCGGCGGGCCCGGTAGCTGAGAAGCAGTTTTCTCTGATCAAGCTTAGCTTGTACATCATGATCGGCGTGCTTGCTGTTGTTATGATCATTTATGTCTATGTCTTGATTAAGTTTCGGCAACGCCCCGGTCAAGATGGCTATCCTGAGCAAGTTGAAGGAAGCCATACTCTGGAGATTATCTGGACTGTCATCCCGATTATTTTGCTCATTATTTTGGCCATACCGACGGTTGTCACCACGTTTTCCCTTGCCGAATCCTATTCGGATGAAGAAGAGGCCGGTGATGCTTTGTTAATTAAGGTAACCGCTCATCAGTATTGGTGGGAAGTGGAGTATCCGGACCAAGGTATTGTCACTGCCCAGGATATTTATATTCCTACCGGTCAGCGTGTTTATTTTGAATTGACTTCCAAAGATGTGATTCACTCCTTCTGGGTACCCAGCTTAGGAGGTAAAACAGACACCAACCCGGGGCTGACCAACAACATGTGGCTCAAAGCAAGCGAGCCTGGTGTGTATCACGGCAAATGTGCTGAACTTTGTGGTCCGTCTCACGCCTTGATGGACTTTAAAGTGATTGCTGTGGAGCCTGAGCAGTTCGAACAATGGGTAGCAACTATGACAGAATATGACGATAAACCCAAAACAGCGCTGGCTGAAGAAGGACGTGCAATCTTTGAGCAAAGCTGTATTGCCTGTCATGCCACTGATGGTGTAACCAAGTCTCCTTATCCCAATTTGGCTGGTTTTGGGGATCGGGAAATGATTGCGGGCATTTTACAGCACAATGAGGAGAATCTGGCTCGATGGATATCCAACCCAGAGGAAGTGAAGGAAGGAAATCAGATGCCTTCTGCAACCGAGCTGGGCCTGAGTGAAAATGATATTGAAGCTTTGGTTGAATACTTGATGCAGTTAAAGTTGCAATAAGACTGGCACAAGCTATACCTTAAGCAATATGGTTTGTGATGAAGGGGGTAACGATATATGTCAACACATGCCGTAGGCCAGAGTCAGGTCTCCACGGCGGGACCAAAAACTGGCTTTGGAAGTGTTATATGGGATTGGCTGACGACTGTTGATCACAAGAAAATCGGCATTATGTACTTCTCTGCAGGCTTTTTCTTCTTTTTACTTGGTGGAATTGAGGCCATGTTGATTCGCCTGCAGCTCATGTACCCTGAAAATACATTGATCAGTGGTTCCACCTTTAATGAGTTGTTAACCATGCATGGGACAACGATGATTTTTCTGGCTGCCATGCCACTCTTGTTCGGTTTAATGAACGTGATTGTTCCTTTGCAAATTGGGGCCAGAGACGTGGCTTTTCCCTTCATGAATGCTTTGGGTTTCTGGCTGTTTCTGTTTGGAGGCATTCTGTTGAACCTGAGCTGGTTCATGGGTGGCGCACCTGATGCCGGCTGGACAGCTTATGTGCCGTTGTCCAGTCAATATAGCGGTTCTGGTCTTGACTTTTATGTACTTGGTTTACAGATTTCCGGTGCAGGGACATTAATCAGCGGGATTAACTTTTTGGTGACCATATTAAATATGCGGGCACCTGGCATGACCCTGATGCGCATGCCCATGTTCACTTGGACAACTTTTATTGCTTCTGCCCTCATTTTGTTTGCTTTTCCTGCTTTGACTGCAGGACTGTTCTTGCTGATGTTCGAACGTATTTTTGATGGCCAGTTTTTTAACGTTTCCGGCGGAGGAAACGTGATCATCTGGCAGCATCTGTTCTGGATTTTCGGACACCCCGAAGTATACATCTTGGTATTGCCTGCATTCGGGATTATTTCTGAGGTGATCAGCACCTTCTCCAAAAAGCGACTGTTCGGTTATACCTCGATGGTGTTTGCCACCATTTTGATTGGCTTTATTGGTTTTATGGTCTGGGCTCACCATATGTTCACTGTCGGTATGGGTCCTGTAGCTAATGCTCTGTTTGCTGTGGCAACTATGGCCATAGCGGTGCCAACTGGGATTAAGATCTTCAACTGGCTTCTCACCATGTGGGGCGGCCGGATTCAGATGACAACGGCCATGCTGTTCTGTCTCGGTTTTCTGCCGACGTTTGTCATTGGCGGTGTAACCGGTGTTATGCTGGCTACAGCTCCTGCTAACTACCAGTATCATGATACTTATTTTGTTGTTGCTCACTTCCACTATGTTATTATCGGCGGGGTTGTATTTGGTCTGTTTGCCGGTATTTTCTACTGGTGGCCGAAAATGTTTAACAGAAAGTTAAACGAAACGCTAGGAAAATGGATGTTTTGGCTGTTCCTGATTGGCTTCCATCTGACCTTCTTTATTCAACACTTCCTGGGATTACAGGGCATGCCCAGACGCGTATTTACCTATCTGGAAGGTTTGGGACTGGAAACTGGAAACTTTATCAGTACAATTGGTGCTATCTTCATGGCAGTGGCAACCATCCTGTTCTTGGTCAATGTTATTTATACTCAGCTTCGGGCTGATCTGGCTGAAGATGACCCATGGGACGGACGTACATTGGAATGGGCCACAAAAACACCGATTCCGGAATATAATTTTGCCCAAACCCCTAAAGTACGCGGCTTGGACCCGCTGTTTGTAGAGAAAACGGAAGGTAACGGCAAGATTATACCTGCCGAACCTTTAGGTTCTATTCATATGCCTAACCAGTCAATACTACCATTGATTATGTCCATTGGACTGTTCATTGCCGGACTGGGCTTTTGCTTGCATTCTTTCTATGAGTCCAATGTTATTCCGTTCACCATTGCAGGTGCCGGAATCGCCAGTACACTGTTCTGTATGTTATTACGCTCTGTCATTGAAGATCACGGCCATCACATCGAACCGCATGATGACGGCATGGATAAGGGGGTTGGGGCATAATGGCAATGAAACATGCTGATACACTTCCTGCCCATCCTGAAAAAGCGACGTTGGAAGGTAAAAATAAACTTCTTGGCTTCTGGTTTTTTATCGGCAGTGACGTTGTTTTATTTGCTTCACTGTTCGGTACCTATCTGGGCCTCAAAGGTTCAACCCAGGGAGGCCCTGGGCCTAAGGATCTTTTCCACCTGGAATATGTGGCCCTGATGACATTCATTCTGTTGGTCAGCAGCATGACCAGTGTGCTGGGCATCAAAGCCATGCAGCGCAATGACTTTGCCAGAATGCAGCTGTGGTTCTGGATTACCATTCTGTTGGGATTGGCCTTCCTTGGATTGGAAATTAATGAGTTTTATCAATTTGTAGTTCATGAGGATTTCGGGTATACTACGAGTGCTTTTGCTTCTGCTTTCTACACCCTCCTTGGGTTCCACGGGGCTCACGTCACCTTTGGGGTGCTGTGGATCGCCACACTGTTGATCCGCTCCCGTACTCAAGGAATTAATACCTACACGGCTCCTAAATTTTATGTAGCCAGTCTGTATTGGCACTTTGTAGACGTGGTGTGGGTGTTCGTCTTTACCCTGGTTTACCTCATGGGAAAGGTGGGTTAAGCTGATGGCCAATGTTAATAATACCTCACCCGGGCGGCATACGGTTGATGAAACCATTAGAGACAAGCAGGCTGAAAAGAAAGATACCATTCAGCTCTATGTTTCATTCGCCTTAATGATCGTACTAACGGCGATGGCATTTGTGGCAGTAGCCAGTGAGCAAATTCCGGCTGGTTTTGCCATTCCCTTTATTTTGCTGCTGGCTTGTATACAGTTCATTTTGCAACTGTTCATTTTCATGCATCTGAATGAAAAAGGAAGCGAATACCCCATTTTGTTTATATTTAGCGGCGTTTTTGTGGCTATTTTGACCATTGCTTCCCTGATGCTGCTCATTTGGTGGTAAAATCCATCAATACTGGATAACGTTAAGCCCCTGGCATGTTCTTTATTCATGACAATTCCTTGTCATAGCTTGCAAAGGACATGCAGGGGTTTTAAAATATGGTTGAGCAGATATCCTGTTTAAGGGATGAATGGTGTACTCACCCAGGATTAAGAATTTTTTTCAAAAATGCTTTGGCGAGGCTGGAGAAAGGAGATCTCGGCCATGACTTTGCAAAATGTGCTGAACAACTACAGCTTTGTTGAGCTGTGGCGTCCGGATATATTGGCTATGGTTCTGCTGGCAGCGACCCTTTATATCTTACTGACGGGTCCGTTAAGAAAACGCCTGCCTTATTTCACACAACCCGTATCCTGGGGTAAAAAATCCATGTTTCTCTCTGGGCTGCTTATTTTGTACTTTGTTCACGGGACACCAGTGAATGTTTTGGGTTATTACTATCTATTCAGTGCCCATATGCTGCAGATGGCTGTCAGCTATATGATCGCGGCCCCTTTGCTAATGATCGGTATTCCGCAGTGGGGATGGAATGCCTTGTTGAGTGTTCGGGCTGTAAAAAACGTATTTGCTTGTATGACCCATCCTGTTGTGGCAGTGATTAACTTTAATGCTTTTCTGTCTTTTTACCACGTGCCTTTCGTGTTTGACACAGTGATGCAAAACCACTGGCTGCATGTCGTTTATCATACTTTTCTCTTTGTGGCAGCCTGTTTCATGTGGTGGCCGATTATCACTCCTCTGCCGGGTGAAAAGCAGTTGAGCTTTTTGCGCAAATTTGGCTACATTATTACAGGAAGTGTTTTGATTACTCCTGTCTGTGCACTGGTTATTTTTGCCCAAGGTATTCTGTATACCACCTATATTGATACACCCCAAATATTTGCTCCACTGCCTGTCCTGGATGACCAGCAAATGGGGGGCGTGATCATGAAACTGGTGCAGGAAGGTGCGTTTGCCACAGCCTTAATCATTATCTTCTTCCAGTGGGTGAGAAATGAACGCAGCAGACGGGATATTGATCCGGTCAGTGAAGCGGACTTGGCTTATCTGAACACCAACCGCGAACCTGAACACCAGCCTCAAGTACTGATCAGAGAACCCTCTACAGAGCGGGGAAATTAAGGATTAAACGTGTCGGGAAAGCAGTGCTACTTGTTGAGCACAGCTTTATTATCATCTTAATTTGGGGAAGGGATGGCAATGGCTTATATTTTGCCCTTGTTAAGCACCTCGATGATTGTGCTGAGTGCCATACTTGTGGCTATCGGCTGGGCTTTGATCCGCCGGGGAGAGACGAAACGTCATATCCAGGTGATGGGCCTAGCTTCGCTGTTTGCTGTTTTGTTTTTTGTCATTTATATGTCCAGAACGGTGCTTGTAGGTAATACCGCTTTTGGCGGCCCCGATCACGTGGCACCCTTCTATCACATCTTTTTGCTATTTCATATTGTATTGGCCACAGTGGCCGCTGTATTGGGACTGTTGACACTGTATTACGGCTTTAAAAAACAGTTTGGCAAACATAAACGGATTGGTCCCGTGACATCGGTGATTTGGTTTTCCACAGCTGTAACTGGTGTGGCTGTGTATCTGTTACTTTATGTTATTTATCCGCCCGGTGAGACAACAAATATGTTTCGGGCCATTATTGGTGGATAAGGAGACTGTCAGTCAGTCTCCTTTTATATTTCTATGTGTTGCTAAAATAGCCAAACTGTTCGTTTGCTCATCATCTTAAATTCCGTTATAATAACTATGTTAAAATACAATGCAATTGCATCCTTGTTACAGGAGTTGATATAGATGGCAAAAGACTACAGCAAATACTTTGATTCATTTAGGGTGATTTCTGAAGAGAATAACCGTAAACGGATTCGCATAAAAGGACGTCAGGTGACCATTTACTCGGAGCCGGACTTTAAAGAAGGGCGCCGGCGGGGTAAAGAAGATATTAAAGTATTTGAAGCAGAGATCCCTGAAGACATGCTCAGCATTGGCAAGGGCAAAAAGTATCTGCTGGTCACCTACGGCTGTCAGATGAACGTGCATGACAGTGAGCATATTGCTGGATTGCTGGAAAGTATGGGCTATACCCCTACGGAAGAGGAAACAGAGGCGGATGTGATCCTGTATAATACCTGTGCCATTCGCGAAAACGCTGAGGATAAAGTGTTCGGGGAACTGGGCCGCCTGAAACGTTTGAAAACGGAAAAGCCGGAGCTGATCATCGGAGTATGCGGCTGTATGTCCCAGGAGGAAGCGGTGGTCAATAAGATTTTGCGCAGTTACCACCATGTGGATCTGATTTTCGGCACACACAACATTCACCGTTTGCCAGTACTTTTGCGTGATGCCATCCTCTCCAAGGAGATGGTGATCGAAGTATGGTCCAAAGAGGGAGATATCATTGAGAATCTTCCTCAGAAGCGGGAGGGAGGCATTAAAGCTTGGGTCAATATCATGTACGGGTGTGACAAGTTTTGCACCTATTGCATTGTCCCCTTTACCCGAGGTAAAGAGCGCAGCCGCCGGCCGGAAGATGTGCTGGCTGAGGTGCGTGAGCTGGCACGCCAAGGTTATCAGGAGATTACCGTTTTGGGCCAAAATGTGAATGCCTATGGGAAAGATTTTACCGACAGGCGCTACCGTTTGGCCGATCTGTTTGAGGATATCCGCAAGATTGATATCCCCCGAGTGCGTTTCACCACCAGTCACCCGTGGGACTTTGACGATGAGCTGATTGAAGTATTGGCCAAAGGCGGCAATCTGGTTGAGCATATTCATCTTCCAGTTCAATCCGGCAACAATGATGTGCTTAAACTGATGGGACGCAAATATACGCGGGAAGAGTATCTGGAACTGGTGCGGAAAATCAAAGCTGCCATTCCAAACGTTTCCCTGACCACCGATATTATCGTCGGCTTTCCTAATGAAACAGAAGCACAGTTTGAGGACACCTTGTCCCTTGTTAAAGAGGTAGAATTTGATTCTGCGTTTACCTTTATCTATTCACCACGCCATGGTACCCCGGCTGCTCAATTGGAGGACAATGTCCCGGAAGAGGTCAAAAAAGAGCGGCTGTACCGGCTCAATGCCCTGCAAAACGAAATCAGCCGCCGCAAAAACGAGGCCCTGCGGGGCCATGTGGTGGAAGTATTGGTGGAAGGCGAAAGCAAAAATAATCCTGACATTTTGGCCGGGAGAACACGCACCAATAAGCTGGTCAACTTTAAGGGATCTAAAGATTCTATTGGCAAGCTTGTTTATGTTAAAATCACTGAGCCTCAAACATGGACATTAAAAGGTGAGCAGGTTCAGCCAGTGGAGGTATGAAGCCATGACAAACACTGAAATTGTCACCCGCAAAGAAATTATTCGACAAGCAGAAAAGCTAGCAACACTGATTGCCCAATCTGCAGAAGTGGATTTCTTTAAGCGTGCTGAGCAACAAATTAAAAAAAATGACAAAGTCCAGCAGTTAATTGCGGAAATCAAGCGCTTGCAAAAGCATGCTGTTCACTATGAACATTATGAAAAAAGTAAGGCTTTGGAAGAAACGGAAGCTAAATTGGAGAAACTGCACGAAGAGCTGGATCAGATCCCCGTCGTGCAAGAGTTTAAGCAGTCGCAGAAAGATGTGAATGATCTCTTGCAGCTGGTGACCAATGTCATTTCTAATACCGTAACCGATAAAATTATTGAATCGACTGGCGGTGACGTGCTCAAAGGCGAGACAGGGGGCGGGCCCAATCTCTCCTGTCCGCTTCGCTAAGTCCTGACAGGAAACTCTTCTTTGCAGCCATATAGCCGATGACATCAAATACCTCATGGAAAGTGCACCGGATTTCGCAACGAAATTCGGTGCCTTTTTTTGCACCATAGACGATTGTCATGCATACAATTAACTGAACGCGATGTATGGAGGAGGTAGCGTTAATGTCTCAAACAGAAAAAGATATTCAATGCCGTGAGATTGTCACCAAAGCTGTTTGTGGTAGAGGTCGCAAATTTACTCAAGCTACTCACACCATTACTCCATCTCACTCTCCCACCAACATCCTGGGATGTTGGATTATTAATCATAACTATACAGCTACCAAAGAGGGAGACACAGTTGAAGTAAGTGGTTCTTATGACATTAACATTTGGTACTCATACAACAACAACACACAAACACAAGTGGCAACAGAAACAGTCAGTTATGCAGACCAGGTTCCGTTAACCATGATGGATAAAAACTATCTGGATAACGGACTGCAGGTCGATGCCAGAGCGACTCAGCAACCAACAGCTTGTGAGGCGACAATTTCTAACTCTGGCCATTCTGTACTTGTTCAAGTGGAACGTGAGTTTTTAGTGGAAGTGATCGGTGAAACCAAGGTGTGTGTCATGGTATGCCCCGGTGGTTGTGACGGATTGGATGACAAGGAATTTACCTTTGACGACGATCAGGACTTTGAAGAATTAGATCCTGATATCGTCATCGACGAGTTGGATTAACGTAATAAACATTATGTTAAGTGGAGGGTTTATCCTCCATTTTTCTTTCCTCACTTTTTCAATAGGGGGTGCATATTTTGAAGGGTAGGAGGGTTGATCGACTTCTAAAGTAGAGGAGCTCGTCACTATATGAACGTCAGAGTGGAAGACCTATCCATTCCCAATGTCACTGTTGATCTTGATCAAGTCGATCGCTATACACCTGGAGCTTTTGAACTTCGTTTATATGTACCTCCTGCAACTGAAGCAGAAAAAGACCTGGAACAAAATCTTTTACACCTCAACGGCATTCCTGTTGCAAGGGATAAGAGTCACCGGCCAAAAAAGCTATTACGCTTTGCCATTTGCCAGTGGGAGTGTTTCGGTCTTTGGCAAACGGGCAAAGGGACAGAGGATAACAAACCACTGTTAAATACCCAATCCAAAGAACGATGGCGCTTTCGTTCCTTACCATTGAATACCTACACTCGGGATGTCAGGAAGGCCCGGCAGTTGGCTTTACGATGTCTATATGCTTTAGGGTACGACTTGGGGGTTGTCGATCTCGGTGTTTTCCCGATTAAACCCCGCTACCGTGTGTACCGCATTACCAACCATATTCCTGCCAGTTGTAAAGAAGCATTAACCCGTTTGATTGACAAGCAAAGAAAAGAATTTGATCAGCATGCTGAACCTGTTGTGGGGGCCGATTTGGAGTTTATTTTAAGGCATCGTAACGGAAAGTACGTACTGGCTTCCAACTATTTACCCAAGCAGGGCAGAGTAGGTCACGATGCCATTTGGATTCCTGGTCAGCGCAACAAGCATCCCATAGCGGAGCTGAGACCCAAAGAAAGCGCTGATCCCCTGGAGCTGTTTAAAAACATTTATGTGTGCATGCGTTTGGCTGCCCGAAAAATCAACAATCCTGACATTCATTGGCTTGCGGGCGGAAAACCACTGAAAGGCTTTCCCATAGGGGGACATATCCATTTCAGCGGGGTTCCGCTCAATACGCGTCTGGTCCGTACTTTGGACAATTATATTACCTTGCCTTTGTTTTTATTTGAAAGTACTACCTCCCTTTCCCGCCGTCCAAAGTATGGGTTTATAGGAGATGTACGTGAACAGTATCACGGGGGTTTTGAGTACCGCTCACCCCCCAGCTGGCTGGTACGTCCACGGGTGACTAAAGGGGTTGTCTGTCTGGCCAAAGTGCTGGCCAATGATTATCAAAATCTGGTTTGGATGCCCCTTAACAACCCCCAGGTGCAAATGGATTTTTACCATGGTGAACAGGACAAGTGCAGAGGGATTGTTGAGCAACTTTGGCAGGAACTCATACACCGTTGTCCTTCCTATGGGTCTTACCAAGAAGAACTGGATCAATTCTATCAACTGATTGAATCCAACTACCGCTGGGAAGAGTATCAGGATATTCGCAAAGCATGGCGGCTGTCTCCATCCTAGACTGATCTATGTTATAATCAAGACGAAGGATCCTAGTTTAATGGGGGAGAGCCATGGCACAATATACACCGATGATGGAGCAATATTTATCGATTAAAAAAGAATATCCTGATGCTTTTTTGTTTTTTCGCCTAGGAGATTTCTATGAATTGTTCTTTGAGGATGCCCAGCAGGCAGCCCAAATTCTAGAGATCACGTTAACCAGCCGCCCAGCAGGAAAAAACGGTGAAAAGATCCCGATGTGTGGCGTTCCTTATCATACAGCAAATCAATACATAAAAAAGATGATCGACCAAGGACATAAAGTCGCCATATGTGAGCAGGTGGAAGACCCTAAAGAGGCCAAAGGGGTTGTTAAACGGGAAGTGATTCGCGTCATTACCCCGGGAACGTTAATGGAAGAGAGCATGCTGGCTGATGACGAAAACAATTTCATGCTGTTTTTGACGAAAACACATGGTGAGTATGCTGTCGTAGGCTGCGATTTGTCCACCGGAGAAGTAACCGGTACAAAGATATCGGAATGGGAATTGTTACTTGAGGAGACAAGCCATTTTCGACCCAAAGAGGTAATCATTTCCACAGCCTTCAGTCAAGACGAAATCAAAGGGCTGAAGCAACACTATCCGGGAATTGTCACTGTGCGGGAACCTAGCTCACTCGCTGAAGTGAACAGCTCAGAATGGTTGAAGCATCAACAGGCATCATCTGCCGGTGAAGCGATCAGCGAAGCGCTGGGTCTGATGTATGGGTATTTACTGGACACCCAAAAAAAGATGATCGATCACCTGCAACCGTTCCACTATTATGAGACCCAGGCCTTTTTGGCATTGGATGCCCATGCCAAGCGCAATCTTGAATTGCTCGAAACGTTGCGTGAACGGAGCAAAAAAGGATCATTATTATGGCTCCTTGATAAAACCTGTACGGCGATGGGAGGGCGGCTGCTAAAAAAATGGCTGATGCGTCCCTTGTTGAACAGGGAGCTAATTGAACAGCGCTTAAATCTTGTTGAGATCTTGGTCAATGACCCTTTTGTCCGTGAGGAGATCATGTTGCTTTTAAAAGATGTGTATGACCTGGAGCGTTTAGCAGCCAGGGTAGCTTTTGGCAATGTCACCCCACGGGACTTGTTGCAATTGAAACGTTCATTACAGGTGTTGCCTGATCTTGTGGGGCAGCTCTCCAAATTGCCGGCTGCTGACATACAGCCTTTGATCAAGCAGATTGACCCCTGCCCGGAGTTGGTCACTTTGTTGGATAAAGCCCTGGCAGAAGATGCACCGGCCACCATTAAAGAAGGGGGCATCTTCAAGCCAGGATATCATGAAGAATTGGACCGGCTGAATCAGGCCAGCCGGGAGGGAAAGCACTGGATTTCCGAGCTGGAACTGAAAGAAAGGGAACGAACAGGGATCAAGTCATTAAAAGTGGGATATAACAAGGTGTTCGGCTACTATATTGAGGTGACCAAAGCCAATGTTCACCTCCTTGATGAGGGACGTTACCAACGCAAACAGACCCTGAGCAACGCTGAGCGGTTCATTACGCCGGAGCTGAAAGAAAAGGAAGCCATGATCCTCGACGCCAGTGAAAGGGCGCTTGAATTAGAGCATCAGCTATTCGGCGAGTTGCGACATCAGGTCAAAACTTACACCGAGCGCTTGCAGAAACTGGCCCAGACAATTGCCCAGCTTGACTGTTTGTGTTCCTTTGCCAAGGTGAGTGAACAACATCATTACGTTCGTCCTGCCTTTAGTCACAACGGTGAACTTGTCGTTCAAGCCGGACGCCATCCTGTGGTGGAACAGGTCTTGCCCAGCGGGGAGTTTGTCGCTAATGATGTGCATATGAACGATCGTGACCGCCAAATTTTACTGATTACCGGCCCCAATATGGCTGGTAAAAGCACATACATGCGCCAGCTGGCCCAGATTGTGATCATGGCCCAGATGGGCTGCTTCGTCCCTGCACAAGAAGCTACACTGCCCATTTTTGATCAAATTTTTACCCGGATTGGTGCAGCCGATGACTTAGTTGGCGGGCAGAGCACGTTTATGGTTGAAATGGTGGAAACCAAACGGGCCATAACCCAGGCCACGCCAAACAGCCTTATTTTACTGGATGAAATCGGCCGGGGCACCGCCACTTACGACGGCATGTCCCTGGCCCAGGCCGTGATTGAATACATTCATGACCATGTGCAGGCCAAGACCTTATTCTCCACCCACTATCATGAGCTAACAGATCTGGAGTACCAACTGGAGCGGGTTCAAAATGTGCATGTGGCCTGTTCGGAACATGAAGGACGTGTCACGTTTTTACATAAAGTATTGGAGGGCAAGGCGGACCGCAGTTACGGCATCCACGTAGCCGAGCTGGCAGGTATGCCTGAACATGTGATTAATCGGGCTGCCGCCATTTTAGAGGTGCTGGAATCTAAAGGGGAGGCTGCTCTAGGTACAGAACATTCCAAGGTTAGCGAGGCCGGGCAGCTTGTCCAACTTTCTTTATTTGCAGAGGAGGAGCAGCAAGAAGGGACCAGGCAAACACCAAAGTGGCAAAAGAAGATTCTCGCTGAGATTGAAGGACTGGATTTAATTAACACAACACCCCTGGAAGCATTGAACACCCTCTACCGCTTGCAACAACGGCTGAAAGGCAAAGGGGGGAGAACATGACTCGCATTCAGGTGATGAATGAGGTACTGGCCAACAAAATTGCAGCCGGAGAAGTAGTGGAACGCCCGTCCTCCGTGGTGAAAGAGTTGGTAGAAAATGCCATTGATGCACAGAGTACCGTGATTAAGGTGGAAGTAGAGGATGGGGGATTAAAAAAGATTAAAGTGACGGATAATGGCATAGGTATGTCTCGTCAAGACAGTCAGTTGGCTTTTGAGCGGCACGCCACCAGCAAAGTGAGAACAGAGCGTGATCTGTTTCGTATTCACACACTGGGTTTCAGAGGTGAAGCTTTGCCCAGCATAGCTGCTGTGGCCAAGGTGTCCTTGCAAACCTGGGATGGGCAGGAAAAGGCAGGGACACGTCTCTGTTTGGAAGGGGGACAGGTAACAAGTGTTGAAGATGCCCCTCTGCGGCAGGGAACCGTGGTGGAAGTGACAGACCTGTTTTACAATACGCCCGCCCGCTATAAATATTTAAAAACACTGCATACAGAGCTCAGCCATATCAGCGACTGGATGAACCGCTTGGCCCTGGCCCACACCGCCATCTCCTTCTGTTTGCTACACAATGGCCGAACACTGCTCTCAACCAGTGGCAATGGAGACCGGTTGCACATTTTAGCTGGGATCTACGGGCATCAGGCTGCCAGACAGATGATCCCCTTTCAGGCCACCCATCTTGATTTTGAAGCAGAGGGCTTATTGAGCAAGCCGGATCTGACCCGGGCCAACAGGCATTACCTGACTGTGATCGTTAACGGTCGCTATGTCAAGCATCCAGGTATCCATAAAGCGGTTTTGCAAGCTTATCATACCCTGTTGCCCGTCAATCGTTACCCTGTGGTTGTCCTCGATTTGAAAATGGATCCCAGTTTGCTGGATGTCAATGTTCATCCGTCGAAATTGGAGATCAGGCTGAGCAAGGAAAAAGAGTTGCTGGGCTGGCTGGAAGGGGAGATCAAAAAGGCTTTGCAGGAACAAAGCCTGATTCCTGCCCCTTTGTCAGGTGGGAACAGGCGGAGACAACATCAGCAACAGGCGGTCCAGCAAACATTCAACCTGCGTTTGCCAGAGCAGAAGGAGGATCAGTCAGCCCAAGGTGACAGAGAGGACCAACAAGCAAGCCACGGTACTCGTCATCCTGCTGGTACAGTTGGTCAGATCCATGACCACAAGCAAGTCCATGACCAACTGTCTCAATATGATCAGCAAGCGCAAACCTCGGACGAATCAATCGAACAACAGACAGAAGCCACAGTACCGGATCAATCGGCAGCATCGGCAGCTGACCCAGAACAAGAGACATCGGCTGACAAAATCCCCTTGTTGTATCCGTTAGCCCAGCTTCATGGCACCTACATTTTAGCTCAAAATGAACAAGGATTGTACATGATTGATCAGCACGCCGCACAAGAACGAATCTGGTATGAACATTTTGCCAAAAAATTAAATCAGCCTGAGCGGGTCAGTCAAGATTTGGCCGTTCCGCTTGTTTTGGAATTTACGGCTGGCGAAGCTGCCTTGATCAATAAGCATCAAGACATGTTGAAGAAAATAGGTCTATTTTTAGAAGAATTTGGGCACCATGCATATATAGTCCGCTCTCACCCTGCCTGGTTTCCAGAGGGGGAAGAGGAAATTTTGATTCGAGAGATCATTGATACTGTTATCCGACACAAGGGCAAACTGGAGTGGATTTATTTCAGGGACGAAGTAGCTAAAATGATGGCCTGTAAACAATCCATTAAAGCCAACCAGTATCTGACCAGAGCAGAAATGGAAGCCTTACTTGAACAACTCCGCCAGAGTTCCAATCCCTTCACTTGCCCCCATGGACGACCCATTACCGTTTTACTCACTAAATATGATATCGAAAAAATGTTTAAAAGAGTGATGTAATCATGCTAGTGACCACAGCACGAAAGCAGGAACATCTCGAATCAAAGGCGAGACACGTGGCCCAGGAATTGGGTCTTCCCTTTGTCCGCCGCAGATCCTACTCGATCCGGGCCCTGTGTCACATTCACCAGGCGGATCACATTGTTTTGATCACAACAGAAGGGATGAAATGTGTCTTCTGTGATGGAGAGCAGCAACCTTTTTTCTTTCACCCTAATTCAGCGATGCTGCGGATCCGGCGTCTATTGCGCGGAGAAGAAGATCCCCTGGGTAAAGCCGCAGGGCTAGAAGAGGGGATGTCCGTATTGGATTGCACCCTTGGATTGGGCTCCGATGCCATTGTGGCCAGCTATCTGGTTGGAGAGAAAGGACGGGTTGTCGGCGTAGAGTCAGTGCCGGTGTTAGCCTATATCGTTCAGGACGGGCTGCGAACAAGAGAGACTGAACAAAAAGCAGTTAACGAGGCAATGAGACGCATTGCGGTGTTTTGCGATCATCATCTCTCTTTCCTGAAACAATGTGCCAATAATCAGTTTGACGTGGTCTACTTTGACCCTATGTTTGAGCAAACGGTGCACCGCTCAATGGGAATCGCACCACTGAAACGGCTGGCTAACTACGAAGAATTACAGAGAAGTGCCATTGAAGAGGCCAAGCGGGTGGCCAAAAAGCGCATTGTCCTAAAAGATTCCCGGGAGAGCCCGCGTTTTGAGGCATTGGGTTTCAAACCCATTGTGCGTCCTCATGCCTCCCATTGGTTTGGCATCATTGAATTGGAGGCCGGTTACGATGGATAAATATAGATTACTGGCCATTGTCGGCCCTACAGCCGTCGGAAAAACAAGACTGAGTATTGAATTGGCCAAGGCTTTGAAGGGGGAGATCATTTCAGGGGATTCCATGCAAGTGTATAAAGGTATGGATATTGGCACCGCCAAAATTACCGAGGAAGAGAAGGAAGGGATTCCCCACTATCTGATCGATATCCTTGAACCTGACGAGGACTTCTCAGTTTCCCAGTTTCAGAGCTTAACCAAGTCTTGCATCAAGGAGATTAATGAACGGGGACGTATACCCATTCTGGTCGGAGGCACAGGTCTTTATGTTCAGGCCGTCACCCATGACTTTCATTTTGCTGAAGAGTATGATCCCGGGCTGAGGGAGAATTGGGAAAGGTTTTTGGCCGAACATGGTAAAGAGGCTTTACACAAGGAATTACAAAAGCGGGATCCGTCCTACGCGAAAGAGCTCCATCCCAATAATACCAGAAGGGTGATACGGGCGCTGGAAATTATTGAGACAACAGGGCAAAGCATGGCCCATTATCAACAAGATTGGCACCGCCTTTCACCTTATGACCTGATCATGATTGGCTTAACCATGCAGCGGGAAAAACTGTATGAACGCATCAATCAGCGGGTCGATAACATGATAGCACAAGGTTTGGTTGAGGAAGTGAGGCAGTTGTTAAACCGGGGCGTACCGAGGAGATCCACAGCCATGCAAGCCATCGGCTACAAAGAGATTGTCCGCTATTTGGAGGATGAATTGACTTTGGATGAGGCCGTGGAACTGATTAAGCGCAACACACGGCGGTACGCCAAGAGGCAGCTTACCTGGTTTCGACGCATGGATGAAATCCGCTGGTTTGAAGTGATAGATCATCACCAATTCCCTGCCCTGGTCAAAAATATTATCCACTATGTGGCAGGAAAATGGCAAATGGTCTAGAATAAATTAAAGAAGGACTAAGATGAGGAGGAACATTATAAAATGAAACAGAATATTAATATTCAGGATTTCTTCCTAAACCAAATCCGCAAAGAGAATATCCCCGTGACAGTCTACCTTGTCAATGGTTATCAACTGAGAGGTTTTGTTAGAGCTTTTGATAATTTCACGATTGTGATCGACTCTGAAGGAAAACAGCAACTTGTGTATAAACATGCCATTTCCACCTTTACACCAGCCCGTCCCGTATCCCTGCAAGCCGAACAGGAAAAATAAAAAGCCAATCAGGGTGAATAAAGGAGGTCTTGAGTCTATGAATATGTTTTTCCAAAACCAGATGGATCTCATGATCCGACCCATGCGTGAAGAGTTAACTCGTCACGGGTTTGTCGAGTTGAAAACACCGGAAGAAGTGGACGAAGCGTTCCAATCGGCTAAAGGTGTGGCACTGGTTGTCGTCAACTCTGTGTGCGGCTGTGCTGCCGGATTGGCCCGTCCTGCAGCCGTTCATTCATTAAACTATGACAAAAAGCCTGATCACCTGTTTACCGTCTTTGCCGGACAAGAGAAAGAAGCGACGGCCCGTGCCCGTGAATATTTTGAAGGTTATCCGCCTTCGTCCCCTTCTTTTGCTGTACTAAAGGATGGTAAGATTGTAGGCATTGTCCAGCGTCATGAAATTGAGGACAATGACATGGAGAGCATTATTGCCAAGCTGCACGCCTTATATGACAAAGCCCATGAGGCTTAAATGGGTCTACAGAGTGAATGTTACAATGACGATCAGTAAAACTTGATTAAGATAAGAAGAACCTTTGAGGCATGGACTCAAAGGTTTTTCTATTTGTAGCAGACAAGCATATGGTACAGGCCTGCCTTACTCTGGTGTTTTCTCACCACTTAAGGTAAAAAATAAGCTAAGCTTCCAACTCTTGCTTTAGCTGTTCACTGGCGCGCTCCCACATCTCTTTGTTATGGCCTTGTAAGAATTCTTTCAGGATCTTTTTGGACTTGTCATCCATATGGGAGACTACAATTTTGCGTTTGATCGCTTTATCCATGTTGTTGACATGTTCAGCCAAATTTTTATATCCGCGCCGTGCTTCCTTGTCAACCGTCATCTCGCAAGCAGCCACTCCCGCATAATAGGGGCCATCTTCATTACGGTCCACTGTGACCCATACCACCCAGTAAGGACGGCCACCCGGTACCTCATCTTTATTGGGGAGAAATTTAATCCGTTTTTCCACTTCACTTCTGGCATGTAAAGCGCCCATATCCACATATGCTGTTTCATGATCCACATCAATGATGACAGGAGAAACATCGTTTAAACTCAACGTGCCTACACCAAATCCGCCATGTCCATCAGTTGAGTCATTATTCAGGATAGTAAACTGTGATTTGCCCTTTTTCTTATTGTTTAAAAGATCCATCGTTTTTCACCCTTTCACTCAGGATAAAAATAGAACTCGCTTAATCATAGTGGTTGTGTATCTAAAACACAACCTCTTGTGGTTCATATTTTATCATATTTTTAAGCAGATACATATTGAGCCGGGAGAGATTGACGCAGAGGGGTAATGAAGAACGTACCTTGTGTCTGCTGGGTTGTCGCGATATAATAATTACAGAGCACTCCTTAAGGAGGGATGTTGAGATGATTACCATTACGGAAAGCGCCAGTGCCAAAATTAAAGAAATGCTGGCCCAGGAAGAAGGAAGCCCATATCTGCGGATCGGTGTGACCTATGGTGGATGCAGCGGGTTTACTTACGGCATGGGTTTTGACACAGAAAAAAATGATGACGATGACGTATTTGAACAACACGGCATCACCATTGTGGTGGATGCTGAAAGCAAAAAATATTTGGCTGGGACCAAAATTGACTATAAAGAAAATTTAATGGGTGGCGGGTTCACCATTGACAATCCTAATGCAACTGTCACCTGTGGTTGCGGCACTTCATTCCGTACGGCTGATGATGCTGGCAAGCCGGAAGAGTGCTGATACAATGTTAATCCAATGATATGACATTGTTAGCCTTCCTATACTCCTGCTCTGGAGGGGAGGGCTTTAAATTTTTTGCTCAGTCATTACTGGGGGAACAGGGGGAAGCAGTGCTTTGAAGTTTAAAGTTTATCATAATGAAGATTTTAAGCCAAAACTAAACTTGAATAAGAAAAAAACATTCTGGACCGGTGTAGTTGTACTTCTCATTATACTGTTTATCGTGAGTGATCTGGGGATTGCTTTAGTAAGCGAATATATTTGGATGGATTCATTGGGTTTTAGCGATGTTTTTGTTACTATTTTTTCAGCACGGATACTCTTGTTTGCTGTTGGCTTTCTGTTGTTTAGCTGTACGCTGTTTTTGACTCTGCTGGGCATCAGGCGGGCATATGTGCGCAACTTTCAACCGGATGAATTACCGTTTGTGTTTCGTCACAGTAAGCTGTTTTTCCTCAGCAGCTGGGGACTGTCCTTTTTATATGGCTTGATAGGTTCAAGCATTGTGCAGGGGTTAGGCTGGGAAAGATTTTTAACTTACCAGCATCAGGTTCCTTTTCAGGTGAGTGATCCCGTCTTCGGTCATGACGTAGCCTTCTATGTGTATACCCTGCCTTTCTGGAATTTTGTTGTCAGTTCACTCTTAGGCTTGATTGTCGTCATTTTAATCATTCAAGGCAGTGCCTACGGGATATCAAAGTTGTATTGGACAGACTGGGGAGCCAGAGTGCAGCTCATGCTGAGCGTGCTGTTATTCGGTGTGGTTTTGGGGGCCAAACATTTTTTGGGTCGCTATGATACGCTCTTAAGCGATACCATAAATGGCTTTCAACAGAAGAGTGTGGTTTATGGCGTAAGCTACACTGACGCTGTGATTAATATTCCTTTGGCCTACGTGCTTGCTGCCTTGCCGATTATCTCTGCCTTAGCTGTCATTGCCGGTTTATCTAGGCGCAACTGGCGCTTGTTAGTGGCCGGTCCGGCACTGTACGTGATTGTATTATTGTTCGGCCAACTGGCAGCATGGGGCGTGCAGCAATTTATGGTCACGCCCAACGAGTTTCACCGTGAAGAACCCTATCTTGAACATAATTTAATTTTTACCAGGCAAGCGTATGGCTTAGATAACATTAACCAACAGGTTCATCCGGGCACGGGGACAATCTCTGGGGATTTGGTGGAGAGAAACAGCCTTACTTTGGATAATGTGCGCATTAATGACGCCAGACCTCTCCTTGATGTCTATAACCAGATCCAATCATTTCGCACCTATTACCAGTTTAATGATGTGGACGTAGACCGCTATATGATTGATGGGGAATATCAGCAAGTGTTTATTGGGGCCAGGGAGTTAAACACAGATCAATTGCCTTCCCAGGCCCAAACATGGGTGAACCGGACGCTGCGCTACACACATGGATACGGTATTGCCGCCAGTCATGTGAATGAAGTGACGCCTCAGGGTCAGCCGGAATTTTTGGTTAAAAATCTGCCCCCTGAAGGCAGTCCGGAGATAACCCGGCCGCAGATCTACTTTGGGGAGCAGGTATATCCCCATGTCATTATTAACACAAAAGTGGATGAGTTTAATTATCCTGAAGGAGAATCCAACGTCACTTACCGCTATACAGCCGATACAGGTATTCCCATGACCCGGCTCAACCGTTTTATTTATGCCTGGGAGGAAGGATCACCGCGTATCTTTATTTCCGGTTTGATCAACCAAGAGAGTCAACTGCTCAGAAAGCGGAACATTATGGAGCGGCTTAACGCCATTGCCCCCTTCCTGACGTATGATCAAGATCCGTACATTGTGGTGCGTGATGATGGTACTCTGATCTGGATTGTAGATGCTTACACGACAACCCGTCAATACCCTTATGCTGAACCGGTGGGAGCAGGCTTCAATTATATCCGCAACCCGATCAAAGCAGTTGTGGATGCCTACACTGGTGAAGTGCATTTTTATGTTGTTGACCCAGATGATCCGTTGTGGCAAACATATGCTAACATTTTCCCGGATTTGTTTACCGAAGAGATACCAGAGGATATCCAGGCCCATTTCCGTTACCCCGTTAATATGTTCACCTATCAGGCAGAGATCTTTCGAACCTATCATATGAGTGATTTGGAAGTGTTCTACAACCGGGAGGATATGTGGGCCTTTCCTACAGAGAAATATTATGATCAAGACATTATCATGGAACCTTACTATATTACCATGCAGCTTCCCGATGAGGAGCGGGAAGAATTTATCCTCATGCAGCCATTCACCCCAAATAACAGGCAAAACATGATTGCCTGGTTGGCTGCCAGGAATGATGGAGAAAATTATGGTGAACTGCTCTTGTACCGTTTTCCCAAACAACGGACCGTGTACGGACCGCAACAGATTGAAAACCGGATAAACCAAGATCCTTATATCTCTCAACAATTAAATCTTTGGTCCCAAGGCGGCTCACGGACCATCAGAGGCAATTTGTTGGTGATTCCCATAGAGGATACACTTCTCTACGTCGAGCCTGTCTATATTGAATCCGATTCTCGCAGCTCCTTGCCTGAAGTAGGCAAGATCATTGTTGCTTACCAGGATTACATTGTGATGGAAGACACCTTTGCAGAAGCGATTGAACGTCTAGTGGAAATGGAAGCAGGGGCTGTCCGGCCCGATGGAGCACAACCTGGGCAAGACGAGCAAACACCATTGATCGTGACTGCCGAATCCTTGGTGGAACAATTAGCTGATCTGTTTGAGTCTTATCGGAACGCCATGGCAGCAGGGCAATGGGAGCAAGCAGGCCGGATGATGACGGAGATTGAAAAGCAACTGGCGGATTGGAAGCGTCAGCAAGGAGGGGGTGAAACGGGCTCCGACGAAGCAGCTGAAACGGACGATGAAGAAGCTGAATCTGCAACTGGACAGGAAACAGAGGTTGAGTAGTAGGCGGAGAATGTACGCATGTTTTGAGTAAACATCTATGTCTCTTTAAAGCTTAAGCGTATAGACTATGTTTTTATGCCCTGAACTCTACAAAGTCAGGGCATCTTTAGTTGACATAATCTTAAATTATGATGAATTTAACTAGAATTAATAAAATAATGTTAATACGATCAAAATAAATAAATTTTATAAACAAAACAAAAAATATTATTTTTCTCTAGACAAAGTATAGGAATATCGTTTATAATTCAGTTAAACGATTAGCTAATCGTTTAGCTAATCGTTTAACTGGAAAAGGAGTGTAAGATTGGGGATGGCAACGATAAAAGACGTAGCCAGAAAGGCTGGAGTATCAGTGGCAACTGTCTCTGCAGTTATCAATAAATCAAAATATGTAAGCGATGATTTAAAGCAACGGGTTCAACAAGCCATTGAAGACTTGGGATACCGTCCCAACAGAGTAGCTCGTTCTTTAAAAAGAAAAGAAAGCAATATCATAGGGATTACAGTGACAGAAATCACCAATCCGTTCTATCCGCTGATGTTAGAAGGGGTTGAGGACAACGCTATAAATGAGGGTTATAATGTGATGCTCTGTACTACTGGAGATGATGAAGAGAAAGAATACCTATTATTGGAGTCTATGATAGACCAGGGCGTAGACGGTGTTATTCTGGCTACAATTGATGATTTGAATTCCAAGGCTCTTAAACTGGTCCAAAAAGAAGGTATCCCACATGTTCTTATAAATCGTGCCCCCGAAAACTATACAGGTAGCCTTGTTTGTGTTGATAGTTATAAAGTTGGACAGATAGCTACTAAACATCTTCTACAACTCGGGCATACACAGATTGGCTTCATCGGTGGTAACCGTCAAAACAGCAAATCAAGGGAAAAAGGGTACCAAGCTATGTTAGCAAGTCATAACATTCCTGTCAATCCTTCCTGGATCATCGATGGAGAATATAGCATGGAGAAGACTTATGAAAAAATCACTAAGTTAATGCAAACTTCTCGCACAATTCCTACTGCTTTTTTTGCCGCCAGTGATTTAATGGCTTTTGGTGCAGCTAAAGCACTACTTGATAATGGTTATACAATCCCAGGTGATATTTCAATAGTCGGATCTGATAATATTGATTTTTCGGAGGACTTTAGAGTGCCATTAACTACTGTCGATGTCCAAAAATACGAGATCGGCAAACTGGGATGTGAACTTCTTCTCAACCATATTACCAGAAAAGAGGAGGTGAGCCACCAAAAAATTATTTTAGAACCTTCGTTAGTACTAAGGGAAAGTAGTGGAGCAGTCAGAAAAAAATAATGTTGGAAAGGGGAACAAAGATGAAGGATGTTGTTATTGCTGGGTACGCTAGAACACCTATCGGGACAATGGGGGGCAGCTTAAAGGATGTTCATGCTGCAGATTTAGGGGCCATTACAGTCAAAGAAGCACTTAAACGTTCGGAAATTGAAGCTGGATTAATAGATGAGGTTATTATCGGCTGTGTGGGGCAAATTGCTGAAAATGCTTTCATCGCGAGGATGGTTGCCCTAAAAGCTGGACTTCCTACCAGTAGTAACGCCTATGCGGTTAACCGCTTATGCGGATCGGGATTACAAGCAATTAACAGCGCTGTGCAGCTAATTCAGACCGGTCATGCTGACGTGGTGGTTGCTGGTGGGACGGAAAACATGGATCAATATCCATATTATATTCGCAAGGGGCGTTATGGCTATCGATTTGGTCATGATCAATTAGAGGACGGTTTGTTAACAGCTTTAACAGACCCATTTGGTCACTATGCCATGGGAGTTACAGCAGAAATTGTAGCCAAACGATTTGGTATCAGTAGAGAGGAGCAGGATCAATTTGCCTTTGAAAGTATTCAAAAAGCTATTCATGCCATAGACAATGGGTATTTCCAGGAACAGATCGTCCCTGTTGAAGTAAAAGGTCGCAAAGGCGATGTCACCATTTTCGATCAAGATGAACATCCTCGCCGAGGAACCAGTTTAGAAAAGCTGGCTAAACTTAAGCCCGCTTTTGAAAAAAACGGCACTGTAACAGCAGGTAATTCATCAGGTATCAATGATGGTGCAGCCGCATTGGTATTGATGTCCAGGGAAAAAGCAGAAGAACTTGGCATTAAACCTGTAGCTGTTGTTAGAGAACAAGCGGTGGCGGGGGTTGATCCAGAAATTATGGGTATTGGTCCTGCACCGGCTGTAAGAAAGGTACTTAGTAAAGCGGGTTTAACGTTAGATGATATTGATCTTGTCGAGCTTAATGAAGCATTTGCGGCCCAAGCCGTTGCAGTTATCAAAGATCTTGAGCTAGATCCAGATAAAGTAAATGTCAATGGCGGAGCCATTGCTTTAGGACATCCAATTGGAGCTACTGGTGCCATCATTACCATTAAGCTATTGGAAGAGTTAAAAAGACGTCAATTAAAGCAGGGCATTTGCACCATGTGTATTGGAGGCGGTCAGGGTATAGCAACAATATTCGAAATGGAATAATTTAACAGATTATATAGTCTGCAATAAGCAAAATACGCTAGAGGGGATGTGACTGGATGATAACGCTTAATGGCAAAGTAGCCATCGTAACAGGTGCTGCAAGGGGATTAGGAAAAGGTATTGCTGAAAAACTGGCAAGTCTGGGGGCCTATGTTGTTGTCAGTGATGTCAACAAGGAAGGAGCTCAAGACACTGTTACAGACATCAAACAAAATGGGGGGCGAGCAGAAGCTTTCTTATGCAATGTTGCTAATGTTGATGAGGCAAGGGAGCTCATTCATTCTACCGTACGCAAACATGGTCATCTAGATATTTTGATTAACAATGCCGGTATTAACAGAGATGCTATGTTACACAAGATGACACAAGATCAGTGGAGTGAAGTGATTGCGGTCAATTTAAACGGTGTTTTTAATACAATGCAGCCCGCCAGCGTCATCATGAGAGAACAAGAATATGGAAGGATTGTTAATATTTCTTCCGCCAGCTGGTTAGGCAATATTGGGCAAGCCAATTATGCTGCTGCTAAAGCCGGAGTAGTAGGCATAACAAAAACGGCTGCTCGAGAATTGGCCAAAAAAAATATTACTGTCAATGCTATTTGTCCGGGCTTCATTGACACAGATATGACAAGAGGAGTTCCAGAAAAAGTGTGGGAAATGATGATATCGAAGATCCCAATGGGCAGGGCAGGAAAACCGGAAGATGTAGCCAATTGCATTGCTTTTTTAGTTTCTGACCATGCATCTTACATCACCGGAGAAGTGATCAATGTAGGAGGAGGTATGGTTTTATGAGCCTTCAACTAGATAAAGTGAAGCACGGTAGAACGAGTGAATCCGGAATTAATCAAGTGTCAGTTATAGGAAGTGGGTTAATGGGATCCGGTATTGCTCAAGTTATTGCCGAGGCGGGATATCCTGTTCAGTTGATTGACATCAGTAGCGAACGTTTGCAATTGGCTCTAGACAACATAACAAATAATCTGGAGCGCAAACAGAAAAAAGGGAAATGCTCAAAAGAACATGCCGAGCAAACATTACAGCGAATAAACGGATCGGTGGTGCTTGATTCTGTTTGTCAAACAGAGTTGGTCATTGAAGCGGTCCCAGAGGAAATGAACATTAAAAAGGAAATCTTCAGAGAAGTGGACAGTAGAGTAGCTGAAAATACAATTATTGCCTCAAATACATCTGGACTGTCAATAGCTGCCTTGGGTTCTGTCACGAAGCAGCCTGAGAAAGTAATCGGGTTACACTTTTTCTATCCAGCGCCGGTCATGAAACTGGTTGAGGTGATTCCTTCCTTAATAACATCACAAGCCACCTATGAATCGTGTGTATCATTTATCTATTCCATTGGTAAAGAGCCTGTAAAATGTCCCGATTATCCAGGATTTCTTGTCAACCGAATCTTAATTCCAATGGTTAATGAGGCAATCTATTGTGTAATGGAAGGATCCTCACCAGAAGACATTGACAGGGCGATGACACTTGGAGCGAATCACAAAATGGGACCTATTACATTGGCCGATTTTGTCGGATTAGATGTGTTGCTAGCAACAATGGAAGGATTGTATGAAGGCTATAGTGACTCGAAGTACCGGCCATGTCCACTGTTAAAGAAGATGGTTGAATCAGGTAATTTAGGACGTAAAACCGGTCGTGGTTTCTATATTTATGAAAAGTCTGGAAAAATCATCAAGTCTGCTATCTAGGAGGAAAGTTACGTGTACGACAAACGATTACCACCAGAAAAGGTTGTTAGCCTCATAAAAAATAATATGACCCTTGCTTTGTGTGGATTTACTTTGATAGGTGCTTGTGAAACGTTTTTAAGAACATTAGAGAATCACTATTTAAGTCACGGAAATCCAAAAAATTTGACTTTGATCCATGCTGCGGGCCACAGTGATAAAGTAAATGGAATTGAACATTTGTCACATAAGGGTTTAGTAAAACGTATTATTGGTTCCCATTGGGGGCTTGCGCCCAGATGGGGAAAATTAATTCACAATAATGAAGTTGAAGCGCATTGTCTATCCCAAGGACAGTTGACCCACTTATTTAGGGCTATGGCAGCCGGTAAACCTGGAAATATTTCAAAAGTCGGTTTGGGCACATTTCTTGACCCCCGCATTGAAGGAGGACGAATCAACGACAAAGCCAAGGAGTCTGAAGCATTGATCGATATATTGACTATTGATGATGAAGAATATCTGTTCTATAAAGAAATACCGATTGATGTATGTGTTTTAAGAGGAACTACAGCAGATGAATTTGGAAATGTCACCATGGAGGACGAAGCATTAAAGCTAGAAGCTTTGTCTATTGCTCAAGCCACAAAACGATACGGAGGAACTGTCATCGTTGAAGTTAAACATTATGCGAAATATGGGACTTTGCATCCAAAACAAGTCGTCATTCCGGGGGTATTTGTTGATCATGTCATCATTGCCAAAGATCCTATTAACAATCACCGTCAGACTTCAAGCACATTTTTTGATCCCAGGTATTCCGGGGATTTACGGATTCCGGTCGACGTGATTAAACCGATACCCCTAAATGTCCGTAAGGTCATTGGGCGGAGGGCGGTTAAAGAGTTGCATCCTTGTGCTGTAGTTAATCTGGGAACCGGAATTCCGGGAGACACCATCGGCCCTGTTTCAAGTGAAGAAGGTATTCTAGATGACATTATTTTAACAGTAGAATCGGGAACAATTGGTGGTATTCCGATGGGAGGAACTGATTTTGGTATAACTATAAATGCAGATGCCATCATTGAACATGCATACCAGTTTGATTTTTATAATGGACGGGGGGTTGATATCACCTTTATGGGAGCAGCAGAGATTGACAGTCATGGCAATGTTAATGTGAGTAAATTCGGGACACGCACGGTAGGTTGTGGTGGATTTATTGACATCACCCAGAATGCAAAAAAAGTAGTTTTTTGCTCAACGTTTACCACTGGAGGACTGAAGGTGGATATACAAGGGGGAAAGCTGCATATTTTAAATGAAGGAAAGTTGAGAAAATTTGTTAATGATGTGGGTCACATTACATTTAGCGGTAAGGTAGGGCTGCAAAATGAACAAGAAGTAATTTATGTTACAGAACGGGCTGTATTTAAATTAACTCCTCAGGGGCTAATGTTAACAGAAGTTGCACCAGGCATCGATATAGAACAAGATATTCTAGCTCACATGGGGTTTACTCCTGTCATCTCTCCCGATCTAAAGAAAATGGATTATAGGATTTTTGAAGATGGAGCTATGGGGATTCGTGGTGAATTTTTGGAAGCGCTTAACAATAATAAAGAATTCGGTGTTTTATTTAAAAATGAAAAAGAGGAGGTCAAACAATGAGACGCTACTTTAGGAAAACTTATTTTCTAACCTTAATCCTCACATTAGCATTAATTATTACTGGGTGCGGAAGTGACAGTGTTTCAGAGCAGGGTAGTGAAAATGCTCAAACTACTAATGATAATGTTAATGAGACTACACGAGTCATTGATGTTAGTTTGCCACTTGGACCTGATTCCCACCATGCGGCGGGAATTCACAAATTTGGGGAAGAGTTAGAAAGATTAACTGATGGGCGTTTAACAATAAATCCTCATTATAACAATGCCTTAGGAGGAGAGAGGGAAGTCATTGAGGGAATGAGTATTAACACGATTGATGCAGGTATTTCTTCTACAGGACCTCTAGGTGGCTTTGTCAAGGAACTATTCCTTTTTGACCTACCTTATATATTTGAGAATGAGGAGCATGTATACGCTGTACTTGATGGAGAAATTGGGCGAGAGTTAGCAGCGCTTATTGAAGAGGAAGTGAATGTAAAAGTGTTGGGATGGATGGAAAACGGTTTCAGACATAACACCAACAGCGTTCGGCCGCTTAACCATCCAGATGATTTAAAAGGAATTAAGCACCGAACCCAAGAAAGCCAAGTCCAGGTTGATACTTGGACTGCTTTGGGAGCTGATGCAACACCTATGGCTTGGCCAGAAGTATATACAGCATTACAACAAGGAGTTATAGATAGTCAAGAAAACCCTATCCCGACAATCTATGATGTCCGATTTTACGAGGTTCAAGACTATCTGAACTTGACCCAGCATGTGTATTCGCCTGCACCACTTATGATGAGTAAAGAGTTGTTTGACTCCTTTTCACCAGAGGATCAGGAAGCCATATTGGAAGCTGCCGCTATTGCAACTCATTATCAAAGACAGGTGAGTACTGAGTTAACGAAAGAACTCATAAATGAACTCGAAGAGAAAGGTATGACAGTCACTAGACCAGACCTTGAGCCTTTCAGACAAGCTGTACAGCCAGTGATTGAAACATGGGCTCCAGAGGTAGGGGAAGAGATGATTGAAAAAGTTATTAACTACGAATATTAAGTATTTTTAAAAACCTAAGAGAATGGTAAATACCAACTACCATTCTCTTAGGCATAATCCTTCAGGAGGTGAGTTGATGTGGGATCAATTGCAAGATACTACATTAGGTGCATAGATCTAATTAATAAATTCACAGGTTGGTCATTAGCTGTCATGTTAGCTACTATGAGCATACTTATCTTTTGGCAGGTTTTTGCCCGATTTGTTGTGGGGAACTCATTAACGTTTTCTGAGGAACTGTCTCGGTTTCTAATGATTTGGATGACTTTGTTGGGTATGGCTTATGCTTATCGAAAAGGGATGTTAATTTCAGTAGATTTACTTCCAGATATAGTTAGTCACACGTTACGAAAATGGATTAAAATCGCTGTTTACATGTTGTCGTTCATCTTTGCTGTTGTTTTAGTTATTTTCGGTTGGGATATGGCACAAGCTGTATCCTCACAGACAGCACCAAGCACAAGAATTTCTATGTTCTGGCCAATGCTGGCCCTGCCTATAGGAGGCTTATTAATTTTTCTCAATTCTATCGTTTTAATAATAGAGGAATTATCAGGCGGGAGAGATAAGACATGATTACGCTTCTCTTTATAAGCTTACTCATTCTCATGGCTTTAAGTGTTCCTATTTCCATTTCTTTAGGTTTGGCTACGACCATTACAGTTTGGTTCGGAGACTTAACTTCCTTGAAGATTATTGTCCAACAGATGTTTAATTCGATCAATTCATTTCCCCTCATGGCCATACCTTTTTTTATTCTGGCCGGGTACTTGATGGAATCGGGAGGTATTTCTCAGCGTCTTGTTAACTTTGCCACTGCATTGGTCGGACATATCACAGGTGGTCTGGCCATGGTCGCGATCGTAACTTCCTTGTTTTTTGCAGCCATCTCAGGTTCAGGTGCTGCTACAACGGCGGCAATCGGAGCAATATTAATACCAGCGATGATTGCCAGAGGATACAGTCCCCAATTTGCCACTGCCAACCAAGCTGTCTCAGGTGCATTGGGTGTCATAATCCCCCCTAGCATTCCTCTTATTTTGTATGGGATTGCGGCTCAGCAATCAATAGGAGATATGTTTTTAGCTGGAATTATTCCAGGAATTCTTGTAGGTTGTTCGTTGATAATCACTGCTTATTTTATCTCCAAAAAAAGAGGTTACATTGGGGTTGAAAAAAGAAGTTTTAAAGATTTAATCCATGCTTTTCGCAAAGCTGTTTTATCTTTGTTTATGCCATTTCTTGTGTTGGGTGGTATCTATGGCGGTGTCTTTACCCCCACTGAAGCGGCAGTCATTGCGGTTGCCTATTCATTTATTGTGGGTTTTGTAATTTATCGTGAAATTAAGTTAAAAGACATATTTGATATTCTTAAGCGTGCGGCGGTAACAACATCTGTTGTGATGAGTATTATTGCAACTGCAGGCTTGTTTAGCTTTATATTAAACCGCCTTGGGGTTCCTTCACTAATCTCTGATGCTTTCTTAAGTACCACAACCAGTGTGGTTGCGTTTATCTTTTTAGTCAATATTCTTTTGTTGATTACTGGTATGTTCATAGAAGCTGCTGCGGCCATTTTAATCTTTGTTCCCATTCTGCTTCCTTTGGCCGTTAATCTAGGTCTTGACCCTGTCCATTTTGGCATTATTATGGTCGTTAACCTTGCCATGGGCATGTTTACTCCACCAGTAGGCATTAACTTATTTGTCGCTTCGCAAATATCGGGGATCAAGTTAGAAAGATTGACAAAAGCAATTATTCCTTTTGTCATCGTACTTTTTGTCAATCTTATAATCTTAAGTTTTGTACCTTTCCTATCAACATGGCTGCCGTCTCTTGGAGATTAGCAAATATGATAAAAGAAGGGGTGATGAATGATGAAAATGGACTTAGAAACTCATTTTGGCAGGAACGTTTATGTTTATCCTGAGAGACCTGGCAATATTGCTGATATGCTTTTTGAATCTGCTCAAAAATATCAAGATAAAGTGGCTCTAGTATCAAATGATCATCGATTAAGTTACGGCGACTTTTGGGTGAGATCTGAACATATTGCTGGAAACTTACAAAAGCAATACGGCATTTTTAAAGGAGACAGAATAGCTGTGTTGCTTGGAAATAGTATCGAGTTTGCTTTAATTGTGTTTGCCTGTGCTCGCTTGGGGGCTATACTGGTTCCTCTGAACACCAGATTACAAGAGAAGGAATTAAAGCACATGATTCTTAATTCTAAACCTAAAGCTATTTTTGTGGATGAGGAATTTGTGCCGAAAATGAATACTTTAAAAAATGAAGTCAATCAATTAAATGCTCACTATTTCTTAATAGGAAAAGAAACAAGTTCAGATTACTTGTCATTCAAGCAGTTAGAGCAGCAAAGTCAATTGGATACGGTCAGTGTTCATGAAGATGATCCCTTTTTCCTTATGTATACCTCTGGGACAACAGGCCTGCCTAAAGGGGCCCTGGGAACACATTTAGGCGTTATTCATAGTGTGCTTAGTTATGAGAATGTATTAAAAACAAATGCGCTCACAAAAACACTGATTGCTGTCCCTCTTTTCCATGTCACAGGATTAATAGGCCAACTTATACACATGGTTAGAGTAGGAGGGACCTCAGTTTTAATGAGAAGGTACAAAACAGATCCATTTCTGGAGTTGATTTCAAAAGAAAAAATTTCATTTTTATTTAATGTCCCCTCTATTTATATTATGATGATGTCTTCAGAGCAGTTCAGGCTTCATGAATATAGTTCAGTGACTTGTATTGCTTATGGCGGGGCGTCAATGCCTACAGAAGCAATATTCAAATTGAGAAAATACTTTCCCCATGCACATCTTCATAATTGTTACGGTGCAACAGAAACATCGTCACCAACCACGATAATGCCCCAGAAGTATGATGACAGTAAGTTAGCATCTGTGGGTAAACCGGTCCCAGGAGCTGAACTTAAAATTGTGAATGAAGATGGAGAGGAGCAACCATTAGGAGAAGAAGGAGAATTACTAATTAAGGGTCCAATGGTAATTGGGGGTTATTGGAAAAACAAGCAGGCCAACAAAGCAGCTTTTGTTGAGGGCTATTGGCGATCTGGGGACATGGCAAAAATTGATGAAGATGGCTTTGTCTATATTTTAGACCGGAAAAAAGACATGATTAACCGCGGTGGGGAAAAAGTGTACTCCATTGAAGTCGAAAATGTCCTTCATCAACATCCGGACATTTTGGAAGCGGCAGTCATTGGCATTCCTCATCCCATATATGGAGAAGTGGTAAAAGCATTTGTTGTCACTAATAATAAACTGCTTTCAGAAGATAATATAAAGGAGTTTGTGTCAGAAAAGTTGGCAGATTATAAGGTGCCGGCGAAAATAGAATTTCTTTCCCAACTGCCCAGAAATCCAGGTGGAAAAGTACTTAAGCATACTCTTAAAAATGCACAATAGAATGGGAATCAAGAATTACATGATTTATTCGCAATCAGATTTTTTATTATAAATAGAATAAAAAGTAACCCACCCTGTTGGAGGCTGAGGGTAGGTTACTTTAACACTTGCCCAAAGGCCACCGCACTTCTTGCGGGATAGTTGCCAGTTTGAGCATCGGTGCGGCAACACCGCTGCTCTTTTTTATTATATACTGGTAGTATAAAAACATGCTAATTTTTAGTGCTAAATTATAAAAGAGTGACGGTTGTATTGCAAATAATTTCAAGGTTATGGTAGGTGAAACGGAAATGAATCATGTATTATCTGTACACATTGATTATGCTGGATATTCTGATAAAGAACCGATTATAAAAGATATTCGTTTTTCCATAAAATCAGGCGAATGGGTGGGGCTGATTGGAGGAAATGGGGCAGGAAAAAGTACGACAATCAACACCGTGCTCGGTTTGCTTAAACACCACAAATCTGCCATTCATTTCGGGGGTCAAAACGGCCATTACGGTTATGTCGCTGAACAACCAATATTTTATGATGAATTAACACTGTGGGAACACATGAAGTTAGCTGCTGCTGCTTTTGAAATGAAAAAGGACACCTATGCAGAAAAGGCAGAGGAGCTGTTGCATGCGTTTAGAATGGCACACGTGAAGCACGAGCTGCCCCAACATTTTTCTAAAGGTATGCAGCAAAAGTTAATGCTTATCCTGGCTTTTCTGGTTGAGGCCGATGTGTATATTTTCGACGAGCCGTTTGTCGGATTGGATCCACAGGCAACTCAAACTTTGCTGGAATACATCGATAAAGCTTGTCAACGAGGGGCCGGTGTGTTAATGTCTACCCATATTCTGGATACCGCTGAAAAAGTATGCGATCGCTTTGTGCTGCTTGATCAAGGGCGGCTGATTGCACAGGGCACCTTAACTGACATACGTCAACAAGCAGGTCTTAGTCAAGGTTCTCTGTATGAGTGTTTTGATCGCTTGCAGGGTCGTGAGTGTGTATGACGGCCAAACAATTATATTTTAACCGGTTAAAATACGAGTGGAGTAGCGTCATTAAAGCTTGGAAAACGGCCATCGACTGGGTGGTCTGGCTGTACGTCATAATTCCCGTGTCCTTGGTGTTCGGACACCACTATTTAACTGTTTGGCATAAACAAGCTGTGTGGGCCGAGTCGATTCTTCCTCAATACATAGTTATTTTGTTGTTCATATTTACTTCAAAAGGCTTGGTTAGAACATTTGTCAAGGAAGCTGATCAGTTATTTTTGCTTCAACATAGCCACTGGTTGAGGGAGATTCGACTAAGAGGAATGCTTTACTCTTTGCTGGTTATTTTTTTACAAACCATGACAGTCATGCTTATTTTGGCCCCGTATTTGCTCCATTATCAGGGATTTTCGTCAGAACAGCTGATTATATTCGCTTTAGTCATTTTTTTGCTTAAACCTAATGCATTACTGGCCCAACAGCGTATCCCGTTAGAAGGCAAGTTCTGGCCGAACGCATTAAAGCGGATATCCATCCGATTGATCACTGTAAGCATTCTCGGTACCGCATTCTTTTTTCATGCTGTACCATGGTTCAATTTATGCTTGAGCGGTGTATTAAGTTCGATATTACTGTTCCAAATCTTCAGCAAACTGAACAGTTTCGCGATGTTTAGAGATGATGTCGCCAGAGAAATAAAACACAGCAATGGTAAAATATCCATCTTAGTTGGCATTGCTGAGCAGACGGGGTTAACTTATCTCAACCTCAAAAAAGAAAGACGCTTATTTAAAAAATTAAAATGGTTCCCTAAGTCTGGATTCCCAATCACAAAGATCAATCAAGTGAATATGCTGGTGGAGTTGTTCAGTAAAACAGTGTTAAGGAACGATGCTTATGTTATGATGTATATTCAATTGATGCTCATTTTGGGAGCGGCGATCATTTTGCTGCCATTTTGGTTAAAATGGGGATTATGGCTGTTGTCTTATATTTGTCTTGTTTACTTCATCAGCGTGGTTTGGAAAGAGATGATGAGGCATCCCTATTTGAAAACTTACCCGTGGAAAGAAAAAAATATCGCCAAGGCGTATCAAAAGACAGTATTATACTTTCTTACGCCAAGTTTTAGTTTGCTGGGCTTGCTCTTAGGTTCTTTGACCTTCCAATGGTTGGGAGCTGTATTGCTGACACTCATCAGTGTATTACTAGGTGTGTTGATGCATAGACGTCATGTTATAGTGAGATAGGGGTATTATTACTTAACACCATTGTTGAAATTAAAATGAGGGATACTAAATGGCCTACCATCATTTATACCTTTTATATCTGTACTATTTTAACATTAAAAGGGATTACTATGAGTGTCATGATGTCCTGGAGGAATTGTGGCTGGAGGAAGGATGTTATTCCTTCTATCAGGGTTTGATTCAAGTAGCCGTGGGTTTGTACCATTTTCGCTGGGATAACGTTGAGGGGGCCAAATTACTGTTTGAGGGCGGACTGAGTAAGCTAGAGTCCTATCCGGATTATCATTATGGGATTAACGTTAAAAAGCTTCGCCATGAAGTGAAACGTTACCTGCAAAAGTTAAATAATATAAAAGAGGATCCGTTTGAGTTTTATGATTTGACAATTGAGATTGTAGATGACGAACTGAAAGAGATGGTGGAAGGTATTCAGCGGGAGATGGAACAATAACATATCGCTTCAAGCTGGCCGGATTCCGTTACAACAGGGAAGCACTTACAGTCTCAGACTGAAAAAGGTGACCAAACAAGCCATTAAAGAAGAAGGGCTTGCCGAAGCGTACCGGCAAGCAGGATGGGAATTGCGGCATGTCCGTTTCACTCTGTAGCATTATCTCTTACTTTTTTGCTTTAAAATGAACCACAGCACTATACAAGGGCTGGCCAGTGCGCGGGTCAAAAGCCACTTGATGTTGGACAGAATGGACTTCCAACAGCAGTGCTTTGTTATTCTCAATTTGCTCGTCAATTTTTTCTCCAGTGTTTTTATGTCGGTTGCCTCAAAAAATTCCACTTTGTCCTCAATGCGTTCCAGCTTTAATTGCATACATCATCACCTCACCAAATCCCTATTATACCACATTACTTTACCATTCTAGTGTCTATGCCCTTGAGTCACCATTGTCTGGGCTCCTGCGTATGATACTATACATTGACACAGGAGAGGTGACCGATTGTGTCTAAGCCTGTAATTCGTCACGACGGAGGACATATCAATATAAAATTTATGCCAGCGTCCCAGCAGGTGCACCAATCACAAGCCGTCTATCAGCGCACGTCTGTCTCTGAGTCTCCAAAGCATATGGTTTTGGAACGGGCCATGAAACAGCTTGAGCGCTTGGTGGGCTTAGAGAATGTGAAAGACTTTATTTATGAAATTTACGCTTGGTTATATATCAGCCAAAAAAGAAAAGAGATGGGTTTAAAAACCACATCTCAGAGCTTGCATATGATTTTTAAAGGAAACCCAGGCACTGGAAAGACAACAGTGGCCAGGATTTTAAGCCAGATGTTCCAGGACATCGGGGTACTGAGTAAAGGACATCTTGTGGAGGTGGAGCGGGGAGATCTGGTTGGGGAATATATCGGTCATACGGCACAAAAAACACGGGAGACCGTTAAAAAGGCACTGGGGGGGATTTTGTTTATTGATGAAGCTTACTCATTAGCCAGGGGAGGAGACAAGGATTTCGGCAAAGAAGCCATAGACTGCCTGGTTAAGGCCATGGAGGACTACCGGGATCAGTTTATCCTCATTTTGGCCGGATACCCCCAGGAAATGGATTATTTCCTGTCTTCCAATCCAGGGCTGCCATCCCGTTTCCCAATTATGCTGGAGTTTAAAAACTATACCATTGTTGAACTGTTAGCCATTGCTGACATTATGGCCGAAGACCGGGAATACCGGTTGACGGCTCCGGCCAGGAAAAAGCTGCGTCTGATCCTGGAACAGCATATGCGGCTTAACCCTCATAATTTTAGCAACGCCCGTTTTGTACGCAATGTGATTGAGCGGGCTATCAGGGAACATGCTGTGCGGATGCTGTCTTCTGAGCCCCATACCCGTGAAGAGTTAATGACACTCTCTGCTGAAGATTTTATCCTGCAGGAAGACAATACTTACTTCAACTAGCAAAGACAGCCCAGTTTTGATACGATAAAGGATAATGACTTATAAAGGACTGAAGAAAAGAATGGACGAAAAGGCCATATTGGTTGGCTGTCTGTTACCCCATCAACATGAGCGGGAAGTTGAGAGCTCATTGCATGAGCTCTCTTTATTAGCTGAAACAGCACAGGCCCAGGCAGTGAGTACGGTAATCCAGAAGAGGGAACGGGTTGACCCCGCCTATTACATCGGTAAAGGGAAAGTGCTGGAAGTGGACGAGCTGGTTGAGAACCACGAAGCAGATCTTGTCATCTTTAACGATGAGCTGTCACCCAGCCAGGTTAACAACCTTGAACGCCTGCTACCTTGCAAAGTGATTGACCGCACTCAGCTGATTCTGGACATTTTTGCCCTCAGGGCCAGGTCTAAAGAAGGGAAGTTACAGGTAGAACTGGCTCAGTTGAACTATTTATTGCCCCGTATCGTGGGTAAAGGAACGGAGCTGTCCCGACTCGGAGGCGGCATCGGCACCCGCGGTCCTGGTGAGACAAAACTGGAAATGGACCGCCGTCATATCCGCCGCCGGATACGGGATATTAAGCATGAACTGGACAAGATTGTGGCTCACCGGGGACGCTATAGGGCACGGCGCAAAAAACGGGATCTGTTTCAAGTCGCTCTGGTGGGCTATACTAACGCCGGTAAATCAACTCTCCTTAACCAATTAACCCAAGCAGAGGCATATACGGAGAACCAGCTGTTTGCCACTTTAGATCCATTAACCAAGCAAATGCGGTTACCTTCTGGGTACACCGTTCTGTTAACCGACACCGTCGGATTTATTCGGGATCTGCCCACCACGCTCGTTGCTGCATTCCGCTCCACACTCGAAGAAGTCAGAGAGGCAGATCTGATCCTGCATGTGATTGACAGCCATGATGAGGATCATCAGGATCAGATTGAAGTGGTGGAGTCCTTGTTAACGGAGCTTGAGGCCGGACATATTCCCGTTGTGCGGATTTATAATAAAAGAGATCTTCCCCCAGCTCCTGATCTTCTGGTGCGTCCAGAAGATCTGTACATTAGCGCCTTTCATGCTGACGATTGCCGGAAGGTGAGGGCATGTATTGAAACTGTCTTGAAACAAGAGATGCACCTTCATGAGCTGCTGCTTCCTGCCAGTGAAGCCCATCTCATTCCCAAACTGCGACAGGCAGGCTTTGTGGAGCGACTTGACTGGGATGATGAACAGGAAGCCTACCGACTTCATTTGTATTTACCGGCTCATCACCCGTTACAGGAAAAACTAGCCTCCTATCAAATCCGATAATTGGCAATATGATACAGTTAGCAAGGAGACAGGAACACATGAACCTTTATGAGCAACTGAGTTACGGCAAACAATTGCAACCTTACGTGGAACAAGCAGAAGCCAAAATCAGGCCAGTGTTGGATCAGATTCGGCGCACGGTTGAACTGAACCAATGGAAGGTTCTGCATGCTTTTCGTGACCATGAAGTAGGGGATCATCATTTTGCGCCCAGTACGGGTTATGGCTACGATGATATGGGGCGGGAGATACTGGAAAAAGTTTACGCCACCATCTTTCATACAGAGGCCGCTATTGTGCGTCCCCAACTTATTTCAGGCACACATGCCATCGCGACCTGCCTGTTTGGACTGTTAAGACCGGGTGATGAACTGGTTTATATCACTGGTAAGCCGTATGACACCCTGGAGCAGGTGATTGGACAGGCAGCTGAAGGATCACCTGTGCCAGGCTCTTTAGCCGACTTTGGCATTGGTTATCAGGAGGTTTCCTTGACGAAAGAAGGTGAAATTGACCCGGAGGGTATTCAAAGGGTCATCTCCGAACGGACCAAGGTGATCGGCATACAGCGTTCAAGGGGGTATGCGGACCGTCCTTCATTTAACATTGACCAGATCCAGGACATGATTACCCTGGTCAGGAAGGTTAAACCTGACGTGATCATTTTTGTTGATAACTGTTACGGTGAATTTGTGGAGGAGCGGGAACCGACTCAGGTCGGAGCGGATATCATGGCTGGTTCATTGATTAAAAATCCCGGGGGTGGTTTGGTTCGCAGCGGAGGGTATATCGTTGGCAAACAAACACTGATCGAACGGGTAGGCACCCGCCTGTTCGCACCTGGCATTGGCTTAGAAGGAGGCGCTAATCTGAATACGCTTCCCGAGATGTATCAAGGCCTGTTTCTTGCCCCACATATCGTGGGAGAGGCATTAAAAGGTGCCATCTTTTCCTCCGCTTTACTGGCAGATCTAGGATTTCAAACCACCCCAGTATGGGATGAAAAAAGAACCGATTTGATTCAATCCATCCAATTTAACTCCAGGGAAAAATTAATTGCCTTCTGCCAGGGGATCCAAAAAGCGTCTCCCATTAATGCTCATGTTGTTCCCTACCCCAGCCCAATGCCCGGATACGAGGATGAGATTATTATGGCAGCAGGCACTTTTATCCAAGGGGCTAGTATTGAGCTTTCAGCTGATGGCCCGTTGCGCCCCCCGTATTTAGGTTTTGTCCAGGGCGGTTTGACCTATGAGCATGTTAAGATCGGCATCCTTACAGCGCTTAACGAGCTATTGGAAAAAGATTTGTTAAACATTTAGATTTTTGGAGTCCAACACTTGGACTCTTTTTATGTAAAAATACTTAACATCATATTGACAACATAGTTTACTTCACGTACACTAGGGATAGGTTAAAGATTCAAACAATTTTTTAACAAGGGCTTGGATTTTAATATAGTGGAGGCGATCTTGATGACCCAAGAGATTCGTCGCAATATGGCCCTTTTTCCCATTGGGATTGTGATGAAGCTGACCGATTTAACCGCCCGGCAGATTAGGTATTATGAAGAGCAGGGATTAATCAAGCCTGCACGCAATAAAGGAAATCAGCGCATTTTTTCTTTAAACGATATTGACCGTTTGTTGGAGATTAAAGAGTTAATTGACCAGGGAGTCAATATCGCTGGCATTAAGGCGATTTACGAAAATAAAAAAGCGCCTGAAGCCAATCTGGTACCGGAAGAAACTGAAAACAAGAAAAAGAAGCGTGACTTGACAGACGAAGAAGTTCACAGATTGCTAAAACAGGAGTTATTAAGCGGCTTATCAAAAGAAAAAGCGTCCCTCATCCAAGGGGAATTGTCCCGCTTTTTCCGGTCCTGATCCTTTCGCTCATTTCTTCTGTGTTCTATTTTTTAAAAATAGATTCATCATCACTAGGGAGGGGAACCTGCTGTGACTAAGAACTACACCAAAGATGACATTTTAAGAATGGCAGAGGAGGAAAATGTCCGCTTTATCCGTCTCCAGTTTACGGACTTGTTGGGAACCATTAAAAACGTAGAGATTCCCGTCAGCCAGCTGCCTAAAGCACTGGACAACAAAATGATGTTTGATGGTTCATCCATTGAAGGATTTGTCCGTATTGAAGAATCGGACATGTATCTGTATCCTGAACTGGATACCTGGATGATCTTCCCCTGGATTACGGATGAAGGTAAGGTGGCCCGTTTGATTTGTGATGTTTATAATCCGGACGGTACACCTTTTGCCGGAGATCCGCGCGGCGTATTGAAACGGGTGCTTAAACAAGCTCAGGATATGGGCTTTTCAACGATGAATGTTGGTCCTGAGCCGGAATTCTTCCTGTTTAAGACCAATGAAAATTTAGAACCTACATTGGACGTCAATGATGACGGTGGCTACTTTGACTTGGCACCCCTTGATCTGGGTGAAAACTGCCGCCGGGATATTGTATTGACCCTGGAAAAAATGGGCTTTGAAATAGAAGCTTCTCACCACGAAGTGGCGCCAGGCCAGCACGAAATTGACTTTAAATATGCTGATGCTGTGACAGCTGCAGATTACATCCAAACTTTTAAATTAGTGGTTAAAACAATCGCCAGGAAACACGGTTTGCACGCCACTTTTATGCCCAAACCCATCTATGGTATTAACGGGTCTGGCATGCACTGCCATCTGTCCTTATTCCGCGGCAATGAGAATGCCTTTTATGACGAAAACGATCCATTGGGTTTAAGTGAAACTGCAAAGCATTTTTTGGCTGGGCTCTTAAAACACGCCAAAGCATTCGCTGCCATTACCAATCCGACTGTCAACTCATATAAACGTTTGGTTCCTGGCTATGAGGCGCCGTGCTACATTGCCTGGTCTGCCAAAAACCGCAGCCCGTTGATTCGTATTCCTGCTTCACGCGGATTGAGCACCCGTGTGGAATTGCGTAATCCTGACCCTGCTGCCAATCCGTACTTAGCGCTGGCGGCCATGCTTGCCGCTGGTTTGGACGGTATCAAGAACAAGCTGCCTTTACCAGAGGCCACAGACCGTAATATTTATGTCATGAATGAACAAGATCGTGCTGAAGCGGGTATTGAAAGCTTACCATCCACATTAAAAGAAGCGATTGATGAGCTGAAACAAGATGAAGTGATCGTCAATGCATTGGGTGAACATGCTTTTACACACTTTGTTGAGGCCAAAGAAATCGAATGGGATATGTTCAGAACTCAAGTCCATCCTTGGGAAAGAGATCAATACATGACCCAATATTAACAATGAAGGGGAACAGCCAGTGCTGTTCCCCTCATCGTTTTGCGGTTTATTTAGTGAATATGGCGAAAAACCCCGATTACTTTACCCAAGATGGTCACGTCTTTAAGGATGATGGGCTCCAGTGCAGCGTTTTCCGGCTGTAGGCGGATCACATTTTTCTCTTTGAAAAACCGTTTTACAGTAGCCTCATCTTCCTCAGTCATAGCCACGACAATATCGCCGTTGTCAGCATAATTTTGTTTGCGGACAATGACATAGTCCCGGTCATAGATACCCGCTTCAATCATACTGTCACCCTGGACAACGAGCATAAACAACTCACTGGGGTCAGTGGCAAATTTATCTGGCAGTGGAAAATATTCTTCAATATTTTCCACTGCTGTGATGGGTTGTCCCGCTGTGACTTTCCCGATCACCGGCACATAAGTGGTGCTAATCGATTCGGGTTGAGGCTGGGTGCGCATGTCATCGTCCAAAACTTCAATGGCTCTGGGTTTGGTGGGATTACGGCGTATATATCCCTTTTTCTCGAGCCGGGACAAGTGACCATGGACAGTAGAGCTGGAAGCCAATCCTACTGCTTCACCGATTTCACGGACTGATGGAGGATACCCTTTTTCCCGCACTTCCTTTTTAATAAAATCCAGGATCAGCTTTTGGCGTTTGGATAATGTGGACATCAATTTTCACCTCAATACCAAGAAATAAAATGCACACAAGAAAACTGGACGAATGAAGATGGTAAGTTTTAACTATGTATACTTATGAGATATTATATCAAATGTAAGGGACGAATACAAACGTAAGTTCGAGTGATGTGGATTATCGATTGACGAAATCATTTAAAAGTATTACTGTAATAATATGGACATTCTTAAGCAAAGGGGATCGATATGCTATCCAAGGCAAAACTAGACCGGATTAACCAGTTGGCACAAAAAGCAAAGCAAAAAGGGCTAACAGCAGAGGAGAAGGAAGAGCAAGCTCAGCTGCGCCAAGAATATATCCAGTCCTTCCGTTCTTCATTCAAAAGTAATTTAATGGGTTTAAAAGTGATTGACCCAACAGGAAGAGATGTAACACCAGATAAGTTGAAAAAAGAACAACAGAGATATAAAAAACAACATTAAATCAAAGGAGTGGCAACAGACAAAATGAATAGAGAAAGCAGACGGAAGTTGCTCTTTTTCACCGCTTGTATGATGGTACTGGTCTTGGCTGCCTGTGGCCAGGGAACAATCGATACGCAAACGGGAGCAGGAGATGCAGAAGAAACGGGCCAGGAAACAGAAGAAGAAACTGTAGCAAACGAATCAAGTGAAGAGGAAGCTGGTACAGAAGAACAGGATGAAGCCGAGAACGGCAATAACGAACAACAGGGTGAAATTGTGACCATGACTTTTTACTATACGGATGAAGACTTGTTAGAATTAGTCGAAGAGCAACATGAAGTGATGTTTGAAGACGAAGAGGGGAAAATGCGCGCCGTTTGGGATCATTTACAACATCCACAGACAGATAAGGCCATTGCCCTGTGGGAAAATTTTAGTCTGAATGATATGAGATTGGAAGGTTCGACCTTAGTTATCGATGTATCCATGCATGAAGGTGTTTATTTTGGTTCAAGTGCAGAAGGATTTGCGATCCAAACACTGTTGCAGACATTCGCCCAAGTCGACGGTATTGAACAGATTCAATTATTGGTTGATGGAGAAAAACAAGAAACACTGGCTGGTCATATCAGTATTGAAGAACCTATTTCGGTAGATACTGAAGTCTATTCTACCCAGTAAGTTATTCAAAAACACCGGATACTGACTTAGACGAAAAATGTTTTTGCTTGAAATAAAAGCTGGCTCCGCAACAAAGAGTCAGCTTTTTCTTTGGGCTAATTATATTGTTATCATTGTATGGAAACGATGACCTACGCACGTAGGTAAAGTATACGTCCGGCCCGCCGGTCGGGTATTCTTTAACCATAGTTATAAATCAATAATCAGTGAACGATCAAGGTAGAAGTAAACAAAGGCAGCCAGGATATAACAATAGATGGCAAAGTAAATCAGACGGCTTTTTTTCAAGAAATCAATTAACCAAATGATCCCGATGATGGAGAAGATAAAGGAAGCAATAAAAGCAATGACCAACGGGATAATACCAATTTCATTAACCAATCCCGGTTCGAAGTCTTTCACCAGTAATACAGTTGAGCCTAAAATAACGGGAATAGCCAGCAAAAACGAAAAGCGTACAGCTGTTTCCCTGTTTAATCCTGTCCATAAGGCAGCAACCAAAGTGGCACCTGAACGGGAGATGCCAGGGATGACGGCTAGCGTTTGGCCCAAGGCAACTACAAAGGTATCTTTTAAGCCCATTGTTTCTTCATTTTTATTACCGTAGCGATGAAAACGTTCTATAAAAATAAGCAAACTTCCTGTCACAACTAATGAAATGGCAATAACAGGGGGGGTTTTTAGAGATTCTGCGATAAAATCGGTCAGAATCACACCTAACACTCCAGTGATCATCGTGGCGATAATAATATAGATACTGAATATAAACGAAACTTTATCATGAGGAGAACGGTAACGTATGAAAGCAAAAAATCCTGTAATGATTTGGGCTAAATCGCGGCGGAAATAAATAATGACAGCCAGCACAGATGCCAAGTGTAAGAAGATCTCCATAACCAGACCTGGGAACGGCAAATCTAGCAGCAAAGAAGTAATGACAATATGAGCCGTACTTGAGATGGGCAAAAACTCTGTAATGCCTTGAACGATTCCTAAAATGAGCGCTTCAAGTAATGACATGTAGAAGAGTCTCCCTTCCAACATAATTAACCAAAACTAGTCACACAAAACACATTTTATCACAACTCTATGGAACGACAAACAGATTTATGACAGGCAGTTTTATATTTGTTAACAGTAACAAAAACAAGTAGAGATTGATCATAACAAGAACAAAGAGTATTCCCCGTTCAGTTAAGCTGCCGGTTCGAATGGAGAGGGGAAAGGCAAATCGTTTTTTATAAGGATATAATAAAGCCACCCCTCCCTTGGTCATAAAATCTCCTGCCACATGGCAGGCAACGCCAAGGGTCCAACCCAGCGCATAAACAGGATGGACATCTAAAGCCTGTGTAACCCACAAACTGCTAACTCCCATGATAACAATAAAAAGCAGGGAATGGGTGAACCCACGGTGGCTAAACAATACACTGATGAAGGCAGACAGAAACCACAACTTGCGTCCTAACCGGGAGCGGAATTTATCAATATCGGGAAAAATGCTGCCTATGAGCACTAAAATGAGAAAAAAACCATAACTTAAAGGATCAGTAAAAGGGAGCGTACCCGATGATTGCATAAACATAATAGTCAGCAGGCCCCACATCAGGCCAAATGATTCATGTGTTGAGGCAACCAAGCTGAATCTCCTTTCAACCCACTTACTTTGATGGACAAAACAAAAAATATTCCACCCTGACGCTACCGTGTCATGGGTGGATTGAACAGTTTGGCATGTTGTGCAATGCTTCAAGCATGTGAGGAATTATTTAGAGCAAGATGGTTAATAGAGCCAACATATTGATTCAACTTAAATCCTTGACGGATAGCCAGTGTAATGTATTTTTTGGCTTGATGCACAGCTACCTTAACAGAAGCTCCTTTAGCCAGCTCAGCAGCAATGATGGCTGCAAATGTACAACCGGCGCCGTGAGTATATGCCGTATCCACCCGGTCCCACTCCAAAAGTTCAAAAGACTGGCCATCATACAAAAGATCAACTGCCTTATCATTTTTTAATTTTCCGCCTTTGATGACTACGTAACGGGGGCCTAATTGATGAATGATTGTTGCTGCCTCTTTCATATCATCGATGGAATTAATAGCAGGGCGTTGGCTCAACTGTGCGGCCTCAAACAAATTAGGCGTAACAACGGTTGCTTTTGGCACAAGCACGTCCCTTAAACTGGCAGCAGCGTCAGGATTAACAGGTTCGTCAGCCCCTTTACATACCATTACTGGATCAACAACAACACGGTCAAGTTGATGACGGTCAATAGTTTCAGCGACCAGTTCGATGATTTCAGAGGTCGGCAGCATACCTGTTTTTACAGCATCAACACCAATGCCGGAAAGCACCGTGTTTAGTTGTGCTTGCACTGTTTCTGCGGGAAGAGGGTAGACAGCATGGAACCAATTGCGGTCAGGGTCCTGTGCCACGATTGTGGTCAGTGCTGTCAAACCGTATACGTAGCGGGACTGAAAAGCTTTAAGATCGGCTTGGATGCCTGCTCCTCCACTCGTATCTGAGCCAGCGATGGTCAAGGCTTTATACACTTTCGTGTCCATACTTTCATCTCCTTTAGTATCCAAACTCTAGCATCATTATTATTTTAACATTGGACTATCCGTGTTTCGACCATTGTTTGTAATGGAGAAGAGGAATGGACGGGGAGGAGGGGGATTTTATGTTTTATTCGGAAACCGTCTCCCCCTTAAAAATGAAACTGAGAATTGTTAACGCCACCAACCAGAGTGAGAAACTAAGCAACCCTTCCATTCAATCATTGAATTTCCTCCTCACTAAACAAAACGTATGTTCCAGGAATATATGTTCCAGAACGTTTGTTCTTATTATACAAAAAGCATAGGAAAAAGGAAAGAGAAAATTAAATATTAATACTCAAATTTTTAACTGGAGATACTCTATACAAAACCAAAAAGTTGGAAAGGATAATGGTCGTTTATGAAACACATTTGAAGTATGTAATCGCCGCAGTTACTATACGGAAGGGGGCACAGGCGAAATTCTGTTCTCCCACTACGGTGATATTTCCCTTATACCTGTAATGAAACAGGTTGGGCCGGTGCTCAGGTTTCTGCCCTCACTTTGGCTCCGGATGAAAAATATCAGGCGGGAACAGTGATTGTAGATGTCTATCCGGATGTAAACATATTGAACTTTGCTCATACATCAAAACAAGAAACACGCCAGATTATTTCTGTTGTGTGACGAGCATGATAAAAACTTGATTAAAGTTTAAGGAGAGATTCCGCTTGGTGCCCCTGCTTATAGAGCCAGAGTGAGTGTGGAGGATCCAACTTGTTATGCTCAGTTAACATCTTATTAAAAATTAAAAGAAATTGGCAGTTGGTAAAAGTACACGTTAAAACCGGGGCGTTAACAACAAAATCATCTCTATCTGGATATGTGACAACCCGAGATGATCACTGGCTGATTTTCTCAATAATTATGATCAATAACTTTACAGGAGACTCATCCGAAATGAAACAAATTGAAGATCAAATCGTATTGCGCCTAGCTGAATTTAGCTTAGAATAAAAAAACTGAAGTTAGATTGGACCAATAGCATAGAACGCAAAAGTTAGGAATGCAAAAAACAAATATTAATATTAATTTGGAAAAAGTGACCCCAAATAAAGGCCACTTAAAGCTTTTCAGTTGAGTCCGATAATATATATTATGTAAACTAATGAATAATAATGTTATCCTATTTGTTAAAGCTTGACGCGGGAGTTTTGCGTTCCTACATTTTTCATGCCACTTGAGTGATTTTAAATATTTCATAATCTTATCCTTTACTCTACTAGCCAACTTCTTATGTTCAAGAAATATCTGTTGTTTTTTTAATTTGTCTATTTTTTCTTTTGGATCTTCGAGAGTTTTTCATGATTTATACGTGATATCTCATCCTGGAGTGGTTTGATATTAATATTAATAGGTTGAACATTAAGTACAAACTCAATATTTTTTAATTTATTTATTACGTCTTCTATAAAATGATAATAAATTTTCAATTCATCTTCTAATCTTTTGTGATATTCAGGTAACTGTTCTAACAAGTATCTTACTACTGTATTATCTTCTTCCATGTTCAACTTTTTAATTTGTTTAAGCTCTGAAATTTTACGTTCGATTTTTTGTTTAGAGATATTTAATTCCTCTTCAGCTTTACTTTCAAGAAAGTGCTAATCCCTTACTCATAGTCCCTACCCTAAGAGCATACTTCTTACGGAAACAAGGATGAAACCAATCAAAAAGGCGATTGAAAAACTGGCAAAAGTGCCGACAATGTAATAATCACTTGTTTTATTATTCAGTTCCTTAAAGCGTCCAATAGACTTAATTGCCACCAAGAGTGCAATTAATTGATATTGATTGATGAGCATGGCAAAGATAATGATGAGCCTTTCAATATTTCCGATTACTTTTCCATATCTTTTAAGTTCTTCTTTGCGATGATCTTCAAAATTGTCGCTACGATCATAAATCTCAGTTGTTGCGGCAACTTCATTCCGACCGAGCTGCTCAATGATTGGCCCTGTTTTGTCCTTTGGATTATAGTCAGTTTTTTCATTGGGTAAATTAATGATCAACAGGGACAATTCCGTCCCCCCTCTTATCGAAAATAACATCGCTGCTGCAACAAGTACGATATAAGCCAAAAGATTGATATGATTGACTGCTTCCAAAAACGGGTAATACATCATCACATACCCTATAACCCTATTAGCCCACGCGTTTAGCTCCGTGTTTGTCAGAAAAGGATACGCAGCGACGATGATGACAATACGGGCCAGCTGCTCGGATATCAACAATAATAATGACGTTAAAGGCTTATGGTCATTAGGAAAGCTGATTTTAATTTTATTTATGACAAAATGAAAAACAGCAATGATGAGGATAACGGCGAAAAGGGTCAGATTAAAAAAAGCACTCGTTAATATGAGAGAGCAAAGCAAAAAGGTCGTTGAGTGCCACAAAATGCTGAGATTGCTGTTACCCATATTTTTCAATTTATCGGTCGGAAAATAAAAATCTGCCAAAACATGACTCAATAGAAACAGACTTATAATCAATATTTCAGACATTTTCCCCATTTCCTTATACCAATGTAAAAAATAAATAATAAATTCCAGAGATTATCATCATCAACAATAAACTGTAGCGTTTATTTTTTGCCAATGAGCGTTTTTATGCCCATTTTTCTTCTAAAAAACGCTTGATCACTTTTTGACTATGCTCAATCTCTTTGAAAAGTGCTTTTTGTAAAGTCACACTGACAGCACTCTGACTGATTTTTAGTTTTTCTGCTACTTTATATTGAGAGCCAAGCTCTTTGTATAAACCGACAACCTCCTGTTGTCTTTTTGTTTGTGACTGTGTACAAGCTTCTGTAAACAGGATTAAGGCATTGATCAATTCATCCTCAGGAGAATCCGAAAAAAAACATATTGATGGTTTTTTTAATTTGGCTTTTTCAACCATTTTCCTCGCATACCAATACGCTGGACCATCCGATCCAATCGCTACCGTTTTAGAGAAACTCGTTTCCATTGAGCCGACGCCGATACCAAACACCAGATCCACCGGTTTCATTTTTTCCTTGATAAAATCTATAACGTCAAAACATATACTCGGAGTATATAATAATCCCTGAAATTCGTCCCCCAGCGTTATTGTAAAGTACGAGGCTATATAAGCGTCATATTGATCATTGGCCATTTGTATTACAGATTGAAACTGTTCCTGAACCTTTTTTCGGTTTTTGATGTTTTTGGAACCTACGATATCACCAATTATTGCACAATAATTCATAAGAGAGCTCCTTACTTGTCCGATCTTTATCCATGTTTCCGACTATTATTTTATCACATACGCACAATGTTGTGATTTTGATCTCACTATCCATCTGTGGATTATAGGAACAATAAAAAGGAGCGAGATAAACCATAATGTATTGAGGGAGAGTCTCGTATAAAGAGAGTGATGTATATGCCACTCTTATATATACCACTCTATTAGCTGTCCAAAAATCATACATTGTTAGTTTCTAGGTACCGCAAAAGGTTCGGTAAGGACGATCTGACGGTTCAGGCAATGTGGTGTACTCCTCCTGTTCAGGAGAGTGTGCGTACGGTTGTGAAAGAACGTTTAAAAGCCGCTCCAGCACGCTATAGTCTCCCTGATTCACTGCCGCTTCTAGTGCCTCTTCTACCCGGTGGTTACGTGAAATGACGGCAGGATTAGAGTGACGCATCAACTGCTGCGAGGCGTCCTTCGATTCAGGCTGCCTGTCTCGTCTCGCCTGCCACTGTTTTTGCCACTCTGCAAATTCTGTAGTCTGAAAAGGGCCGCATCCTCCAGCTTTTCAAAAGTTAATGCACGAAAGGTATTCGTATAGTCCGCACGATGCTTGTGCATCATACTGAGAAGTCCCTCAATTAAGGATTCATCCTCTGGTTCTTCATTAAAAATTCCCAGTTTTGCTCTCATGCCCGCGAGCCAATAGCGGCGGAAATGCTTAGTAAAGTCTGAAATCGCATCCTGGGCTATTTGGACGGCCTGCTCCTGATTGTCATGCAGCAACGGCAATAACGCTTCAGCGAATCTGGCCAGATTCCACAAAGCCATTGGCGGCTGATTTCCATAGGCGTAGCGACCGTGAATGTCAATGGAACTGAACACGGTTTCCGGGTCATAAGTATCCATGAAAGCACAAGGACCATAATCAATCGTTTCTCCGCTGATGGCCATGTTATCGGTGTTCATCACACCGTGGATAAAACCGACCAGCTGCCATTTGGCGATGAGCTCGGCCTGACGTCTGACTACTTCCTTAAGCAGCGAAAGATATCGATTCTCATCCGCTTCAATATCGGGAAGATGTCTTTGTAACGTATAATCAGCGAGTGTTCGGAGTTCCTCAATGGTGCCCCAATTTGCAACGTATTGAAAAGTGCCGACACGCAGATGACTGGCAGCTACACGGGTCAGAATGGCACCGGGCAGGTCGGTTTCGCGGATGACTGACTCACCGGTTGTCACCACGGCTAGACTGCGAGTGGTCGGAATGCCAAGTGCGTGCATCGCTTCGCTAATTAAGTATTCGCGCAGCATCGGCCCCAGTGCCGCCCGGCCATCCCCACCCCGGGAATATGGTGTTCTGCCTGAACCCTTTAGCTGAATATCAAAACGCTCGCCTTGGGGTGTCATTTGCTCGCCAAGCAGCACGGCCCGTCCGTCCCCTAACATCGTAAAATGCCCGAATTGGTGTCCTGCATATGCTTGTGCAAGCGGTACAGCCCCTTCCGGAATCTTGTTTCCAGCAAATGCCGCTACGCCGTCTTCCGTCCTCAGTGCAGCGGGATTCAAACCTAGGGACGTTGCTAACGAATCATTGAGAATAATCAACTTCGGCGCGCGTACAGGGGTTGGGTTGACAAGGCTGAAAAATGATTCCGGCAGACGGGCATAACTGTTGTCAAAATTCCATCCTGTTTCTGTTATTGCTCCCTTTGTACTTTTGGCAACAAAATGAGTGGCATAACGCTGTTCAATGTCTGGGTTACAGGATAAGTCAGCTTTTCATGCAACTGAGGGGTGTCATGGGAGATTTACTCAAACTGGATGCAGGCATTATCGTCGATTTCCAGTTTTATGCGGATATGTGGTCCATACTGGGAGGATTTTCGCTTGGTGTTCTGCTGATTAGTATTGCCGGTTATGCGGGCGGATTGGGCTGGGCAGCGCTTCTCGGATGGTTCGCGATCAAGCTGAGGAGCCAATCCGCTTAAAAGGTCAATTTAAAGTAAAATGGAAACCATTCAGTAAGTTACCCGTTGAAAAAAATGGTGAGTTCAAATATATGCATGTGCAAATTTCACCACAAGAAAGAGATAACCGGCAAGTTGCTGCCCAATTCATTCAAACATCAGATGCCCAAAGTTCACGGGAATGGGTTACTGGAGGTGAAAAAGTGAGAGATCATCGTCTATCTGAACGTCATCGAGTTGAAAAAACGGGGAATTTCGTTTTCCTCAACTCCTAGTCTGTCGGCGGCCACGTCCGAAAGGATCATTTCACCCGCTGCCAGCTTTTCCGGAAGGAGGGCTGCCCCTGTGGGATCAAAAGCTTGAGCTAAGTCGTGGGAAAAACCAAAAATGTAGACAGATGACAACGAATTCGGTTGGTGTCAAGGCTAATTCACGACCATGCAGGATCACCCGGTGTTCATCCCTCAGGATACGCAGCTCGCCCCGTTCCAGAACGCCCTGTTTGGCTTGTGAAGCTGCAGCGGAGGAAGTGCCCCTGGCCACGGGATGTGGGACATGGCCGTCAGGCTGCACACGCTGTAAAATCACCTTAATGCGGGTGGCCAGTTCTCTGAGTGAAAAAGGCTTGGTTATATAGTCATCGGCCCCCAATTCCAGCCCTAACAGTTTATCAATTTCATCTGTTTTAGCAGTCAAAAATATAATGGGTACCGTCGATCGGGCACGAATCTCCCGGCATACTTCCAGACCATCTCTCTCAGGAAGCATCCAATCCAGAGTCACCATATCAAAAGGCTGGTGAGTTGTGAAAATTTGCATCGCTTGTAATCCGTCCTCCGCAGGGTACACTTCCCATCCTTCCCGGCGAAAATAGTGGCATATATTATCCATGATTTTCGCTTCATCTTCCACGACGAGCATCTTCAACACTGGTCACCTCTGTGTTTATTGATTTATCTTTGTATGTTCGACGCGGATGCTCTGTTTCCTCCAGCCCTGCTGTTATTTCTGAAGCATCACCTATGTAAACGTATGTACTATGTAAGATGAAAGAATCATTCCAAAAAAGAACTCAAGGATTGTTACCCTGAGTTCTTTGTGAAAGAAATGGATAATAATGTTTGACGCGTTATGTTAATAAGGAGAAATTCTTCTCATTTTCATACATTTGCTGCAACAACTTTTTCTAATCTCGCTATTCTTTGGTCAGCATCAGGATGACTAGCAGCTAAATTTGCCCACAGTCCTTTTCCGGAACTTTGATCATGTTGGCTCAGGCTATCCAATACTGATATCAAGTGCTCACCATAGCCACAGCGACGTGCAAAATCATCGGCAAAATATTCATTTTGCCGGTTTGAATGCATGACAAGAAGAGTTCCAATTTTTGTCCATATCCAAATTAAACCCACCAGAATTAGGTCAACAAATATTGTGATAATAATCGGGGCTAAGCTTCTATAAACAGCACCTGCCATAAAGCCAATGATATAGAATATTATACGATAAATAACAAAAATAGTTGCCACAATCAAATTTCCAACCGAAATGAATAATATGAGATCCGTATCCTTCTTTGACAAGTGGCCAAATTCATGAGCTAAAGTTGCTTTGATTTGCTCATCTGAATATTGTAAGAATCCTTTTGTCACACAGATTGTTTTTCTGCCAGTAGCAAAGGCGTTAGGCTCATTATCATTGGAAATAAATAGCTTCACATCTTGTGGAATAGATGGATCCAAAGCTCTAGCTCTTTCCTTTACTTCTTCAAATAGTGGCTGTAGTCTTTCAATATGCTCTCGCCTTACAAGTGGCTTACAACCGAGTTGCTTACGAAGAACCCATTCACCTACAGGAGATAGGGCAATTGTGAGAGAGAGTGCGTAAATGAATAAACCGGTAACTATACCTTGAGGATGGTCAAAACCACCGAAAAGAAAAATAACAAGAAGTATATTGAGTATGAGATAAATCCCTGCTCCCACATTTCTCTTTTCGATTAGAGTTCTTACAAAATCGGCTACATACATTTTTTCAAAACCTCCTGTCAATTAGACTCTGTCCCTAACTTAGACTAATACTTGATATTTTTAGATAAATACAGGACATCAAAATACAAGACATCAAATTGGTAGCTATGTTACCCTCCTTTTCTTTCCGGCTATTCAGGAAAGCACACGAATTTTTATGGAATATCAAGTACCTTCACTATTAATATCGGTTCTTCATAAATATATTTTAGTCATGCCAAATTTCGGGATCAGGTTAGTATGATAATAAGCTATTTCTACACTCTTCTTCTTTGGAGTCTTTTGCATAAGACTGGTATTAGTTACATAAAAAAACGAGCACCGGTGCTGCAACACCAGTGCTTAAAAAGGCAACTACACCGCAAGGCGTACGGTGGCTTATTGGGGAGCTGTGAAGTAACTCACCCTAAGACCTCAATGGTGATTTCCATGGTTAATTTTGGTTTTATCATGAGGGCAATCCACTTTTCCCGTAGCATGGGAACAGCGAAATTTAAGATATCGGCCTTCTGCGCCCCAATACGCCATCTCATAGCCCATGGAACACACAGGTGTTCCATTTGAAGTCAGGCCTTCTGGTAATTCTTTCTCATTCCTGAGATTTAAAGACCTTCTACCCGAGGGGTATACACTAAAACACTCGCTTGCTTCTCCCTTATTCAAAGATCTTCCTTAATGTCCACTTTTTCAAGCGGAACGTGACCTTTCCCTTTGAAGAGAAAACAATGGATTCATCGGCGACATCTCCAAATATCCTTGATGAAAAAACCTCTTCTCCATCGTTTAGAAAAATTTCGGCGGAAGATGTATCTAAAAAAATGTGTAATTTATGAAGAGAGGGCACTTCACAATGCCTGGATTCGATTTTGTCTTCTTTTAGACTTTTTCGTTCAAGCGTAGCCCGTTTTTTAACAGGGTCGTAAATGAAACGGGCATGTCCCTTAAATGAAATTTCAAGGCTTTCTGTAGCAAAGTGCATTGAATCGAGGATCATCTCAACGGCTTTTCCATTGACCTGCTCCAATTTTATTGCCCTTCCAGCGATTTGTACATGGGGATAGGTTACCTCTTTTTCCCGAAGCATTTGTAATTCATCGACAGGTTTTTGATAAAGTCTGCCATCTTTTAATTTAAGTTGCCGCGGTATGGTCATGCAATGGATCCACCGATGATGGATGGTTGGGTGATAAGCTTCATTTTCCTCCGGAACCCCCATCCATCCTATTAAGATTCTTCTTCCTTGTTCATCTAACGTTGTTTGCGGAGCATAAAAGTCAAAGCCACGATCCAATTCTATGAACTCACCATGCTCAAAATTTATATTTTTATAGTCCATTTTTCCAACAAAATAACCTGTTTGATAAAGATTATTATACGAATATCCCTTTGGCTGTAATCCTTGGGGAGAAACAATCAAAACATCTTGTCCATCGAGTTCAAACAAGTCCGGACATTCCCACATATAGCCGAATTCCCCAAGACCATTCATATTTCCACCGGCAAGAGCACCTAAATATTTCCATGTGTACAGATCCTTGGATGAGTAAAGCACGACCCTGCCTTCTTCCTTCTCACTTTGTGCCCCAATGACTAAATACCATGTCTCGCCCTTTTTCCATACCTTCGGATCACGAAAATGAGCCGTATATCCTTGAGGAAGACGAATAATTGGCCCCTTTTTTTTGAAATGAATCCCGTCCTGGGATATCGCTAAGCATTGATACGATTCACGGTTTCCTTCTCTATTTTTTACATTACCTGTATAAAAAAGGAACATCTTTCCTTCATGTTCAATCGCACTTCCTGAATAACAGCCATTTTTTTCATACCATTCACTAGGCGCTAAGGCAGGCGGCTGATGCTCCCAGTGAACGAGATCGGCAGATGTATAATGTCCCCAAAATTTTGATCCATGTTTTGTATCAAACGGGTTCCATTGATAAAACAGGTGGTAAACGCCATGAAAGTGAATAAATCCGTTCGGGTCGTTTAATAAACCCACCGGCGGCATGATATGATAATGTAACCGAAATGGGTCTTTGCACACAATATCTTTATATTTGTTGATTTCATCGTACACTTGACTGAATAGCTCTTTTTCACGTTCCGAATTGACGATGATCATGATTGACACTCCTTGCTATGATGATTTCTTGGTCAATTGTCCTTTCACTTGAGCCGAATTCGGTAACGCGAGCATCGCTCCTTTGACAGAAGCGGCTAAACGTGACCACAAAGCGTTGCACTTTTTAAGGCGAGTACATGACTCGCCTTTTCCCGCTTTGATTATGCCGCTTTGCTATCGTTTTCAATTTGCTGTTTCAAATTTTCCGTATAGCCAAATGTCCATGTTAGGGCAAAGGCCACACCAATCGCAATGAGATTGACGAAAAGATATAACAAGATTTGACCATTTAAGTACAATAAAGTACCAGGAATCACGGTAATCGCCATACCTGTTGCTTTGAGTCCGAAAATCGATGCGGCAAATCCTCCTGCTGCCCCTCCGATTAACCCCATAATAAATGGTTTGACATATCGTAAATTCACCCCGAAAATAGCAGGTTCTGTAATGCCTAAGAAGGCTGATAAAGAGGATGGCAGAGCTAATGCTTTTAGTTTCTTAGATTTTGTTTTTAGTCCGACTGCTAAAGCAGCGCCCCCTTGGGCCGCAATGGCACATGTAATAATTGCGTTGAACGGATTACTTCCAAATTTCTCTAATAACTGAATCTCCAGTAAGTTAAAGATATGATGAACACCTGTGATAACGATAATTTGATGCACAAATCCGATGAACAAGCCGCTTAAGCCAAACGGTAATTCTAAAACAGCTACTGTCCCTGCTAAAATCAATTCCTCTACAGTATGGAACACAGGACCAATGACAAATAAAGCGAGTATAATCATGACCAATAATGTCAGGAATGGCGTTAAAATTAAATCTAACGTTTCCGGGACACGTTTGCGAATTTTTTGTTCAAGCTTAGCCCCTATCACTCCAGCGATAAAGGCGGGGAGAACAGAACCTTGATAACCTAATACGGGGATAAACCCTAAGAACATAATCGGTTGTGCATCTCCTCCTGCCACCGCCCACGCGTTCGGCAACGCCGGACTAACAAGCATTAATCCCAGTACTAAACCGATGACCGATGTACCACCAAACACTCTGAATGTTGACCAGGCAATAAGCGCAGGCAGGAATATGAAAGCAGTATCTGTTAACACTTGAGTAAAGAGAATGAAGTTTTCTGAAATATGATCGGGCGTTAATCCAAAAGATGCTAAGATTTTTTCTTGCATCACCAGACCACGTAAGCCCATAAATAAACCTGTGGCTACTAAAACTGGAATAATCGGAACAAAGACATCACCAAAAGAACGAACCGCCCGTTGAAATGCATTTCCACTTTTAGCAGCTTCTTTTGCATGTTCAGCCTTTGTTGTACCAGTAACTCCTAACTGGCGAACTTCGTCGTAAATCCGATTCACTGTCCCTGTGCCAAGGATGATTTGAAATTGACCGGAATTGAAAAAGGCCCCTTTCACTTTGTCAATATTTTCTACTTTTTGTAAATCAATTTTCTCTTTGTCCTTAACCATCATACGTAATCTTGTCGCACAGTGAGCCGCTGACACAATGTTATCCTTTCCTCCGACCGCTTCAATGATTTCTTGAGCAATCTGCCGGTTTTCTGACATCTTATTCACTCCTTTTTCAACATCTTTTCAATTATGTAACCGATTCCATATTATTAAAAATAAATAAAATCATCATTTAATAATCACGATGTGTAATCGATTCCACATCACCTAAAAATAATATGGAATCGATTACACACACATTATACACTATCTCGAATTATTAGTCTATAATCTAATATGATTTTTTTTGTCGATTGATCCTTTTTTATAATATGATTTAAAATAAGCTTTGCCGCTTCACGGCCAGCATTTTCGTTTTGATAGTCGACGGTTGTCAAAGTTGGTGTGACATATTTTGATAATTCGGATGCCCCGATTCCCGCAACGACTATCTCTTTCGGAATGGAAAAACCCTTTTCTTTCATATATTGCATGGCACCGATTGCCAACCGGTCAGTAACAGCAAAAATAGCAGTTGGACGGTTTTTGGCATGTTCTAGTATCCGCTTCATGGCTTCGTATCCGGATTGAATATCAAAGACGCCTTTTTGGACCCATGCCTCTTCTACAGCAAAGCCATGCTCTGCCATCACGTCCAAGTATCCTTTTTTTCGCCAATACCCTACTGCCCTGTCAGATTCGTCAACGCCAATAAACGCAATTTTTTTATGCCCTTTTTCAATAAACATCGTTGTGATCTCTCTTGCAGCATGATAATCATCATATAGTACATTTGAGACACCCGGTATCTCTTGTCCAATAACGACAAACGGAATGTTGAGTTGGTTGATTTCACGTACAAGCTCCCTGTTGATATTGGTAGCTGTTAAAATAATCCCGTCAACTTGCCGAACTTTTAGAAGGTTTATAGATTCGATCTCTTTTTCTTTCTGTAAATTTGTGTTGGCAAGTAAAATTTGATAACCTTCTTTGGCTAGCACTTCATCGATTCCACTCACCAATCTGCTCGATGTTTCCGTACTGATTTTCGGTAAAATAACGCCAATGACCTTTGTCTGTTTCGTTCGTAAAGACTTGGCATGCTCATTTGGAACATACCCAGTTTCTTCTATTATTTTTAATATTCGTTTCCTTACTTCCTCACTCACATATCCTGAATTATTTAAAACGCGTGAGACCGTTGTCCGAGATACATTGGCCATTTCAGCAATATCTTTTATGGTAGGCACCCGCTACCCCCTCCTGCCAATCAGACTGTCTAGTCCTTGCATAAAAAATCATTTTAACCATTTAGCTATGATCTGCAACGTATGTTGAAACATGCCAGGTTACACCAAATTTATCTGTTACTTGTCCATATAAAGGGCTCCAAAAAGTTTCTTGAAGTGGCATGAGGACTTGACCACCTTCGCTTAACTTGGCAAATACTTCTTTTGATTTTTCCACATTGGCCGTAGTGAGGGCTATGGTGACTTGAGAGCCAATTTGATGGGGTTGACTGTGGGGCCCCGGGAATGTATCAGAAATCATAAGATCAGTATTGCCGATTTTCAAATGCGCATGTAATATCCGGTCTTTCGCCTCAGCAGGGATATTTAATTCTGAATTTCCCCCCATTTCTCCGAATGTTTGAATGCCAAGAACTTTTGCATCCAATGCTTTTTCATAAAATTTTACTGCTTCCTGTCCATTACCATCAAAGACTAAGTATGGGTTAATACCTAAAATCATTAAAGGACACCTCTTCACTCATATTTTTCTGATCCTCATCTTGTCAGACCTGAATGACTTATGCTTCTATTATAACATGTTACCTGAAATAATATTGCTTGCCGATTGTTTTTTTGGAGAAAAAGGTCTTAGTCATATGACGGGGATCGCACACAAGAATACAATAAGAGCAAAGATCCCTAAGCAACGGCAAAAAAGCCCCCGCCTGTAACCTGGCGGGGGTCAAGACAGAGAAGAGAAGTTCAAATGTTGTTAATCGATCAATCCTGCAGACTTGAGCCATTCCCTGGCTACTTCCGTCACATCCTTATGCTCGACATCCACCGTGTAATTTAACTCAACCATCGTTTCAGTGTCCAAGTGGTCGGCCAAGGTGTTCAACAGCTCTGCCAGTTCCTCGTTTTCTTCCAGCACAGCTTGTCTGATGACAGGAACGGCATTATAGGCAGGAAAGAACAGTTGGTCATCTTCCAAAACCACCAAATCAAAGCCTTTGATCCGGCCGTCGGTGGCAAAGCCGACGGAGACATCCACCTGATTATCCCGCAGGGCATTATACAGCAATCCGGAATCCATGCGAATCACTTTGGAAGACGGGAATTCAAACCCATAGGCCGCTTGTAAGCCTGGCAGTCCATCTTCCCTGGAGCTAAATTCCGCGTTGGTCGCAAAGGTTAACTCATTCGGCTGTTCATTCACAAATGCAGCCAACTCAGAAATGGTTTGAATCCCCAACTCTTCAGCACGATCACGTCTCATCAAAATCGCGTAGGTATTGTTAAAGTCTGCTTTATCCATCCAAACCAGTCCGTTAGCTTCATCCGTTTCCTTGACAATGTTATAAGCAAGTTCCGGATCAGACTCCGCTTCCTGTTCCAGGTAAATGACGAGCGCTGTTCCGGTGTACTCCCAATACACATCAATCTGTCCATTCTCCAGCGCACTTCTCACCACTGCGCTGCCCATACTTCCTACTTCTTCCACATCATACCCTTTTTCTTTCAAATATATGGACGTGATTTTAGATAAAATTTGCTGCTCGGTAAAATCTTTTCCTCCTACAACCACTCTGCCTTTTGAACCTCCATCGTCACTGGCCTGAGGAGTTGCATCATTTGATCCCCCTTGATCTCCCGAAGCATTCGAATCGCTCGAACCACAAGCACTTAATAGGAGCAAACTCACCACTACTAAGCATAGCCAAAAGATACCCTTCCACTTTTTCATTTTTGTGATACCTCCTTGAACTGTTTGTTTATGATTTTTTCACACCGCATCTGTGGTGCGTTGCAAACCTTTGGAAATCATGACTGTTTCAAGCTTACCTAGCACATAATCAAGGGTGAGGGCCAAGAAGGTAACCGGCAAGGCACCGGCTAACATAATGCCTGTGTTGTGCAGGGCAATGCCAGTAAAGATCAGATCTCCAAGTCCGCCGCCCCCGATTAAAAAGGCCAGGGCTGCTGTCCCCACGTTGATGACGATCGAGGTTCTGATCCCGGCAAAAATGGCATAAGCTGCGTTGGGCAACTCCAACTTCCACAAAATTTGCCTTGCTGTCATGCCCATGCCTTTTCCGGCATCAAGAACCGCTTGATCCACTTGCTTGATCCCTGTGATCGTATTGCGCAAGATAGGTAACAGGGAGGCGATCCACAAAGCGAACACGGCCGTGTAGAAGCCCAGGCCAAGATAGCTCATGACCAAGGCCAATATGGCCAGGCTGGGAACGGTTTGGCCTATATTGGCAAAATTAACAGCAAACCATTCCAGAAACTTGAATCGGGGCCGGGTCACAACAATCCCGACTGGTACAGCAAAGATAATGGCCAATAGCGCCGATACGCCCACCAATTGCAAATGCTGAAGGGCCAGATGAAGTATGACAGTGGTATTGTCCAGCATATATTGAAAGGCCCCTTCCACAAACGCCCAGCTCAAAAACAGGACGAAAACACCGATTAAAAGGAGACGTACTGTTTGTTCGACCATTTGCTCTCTCATGCTATCCCCCCTTTACTTAGCTGCTGTCTCAATTGAACCAGCACCAGCTCCCGTTATGTGATCAAAATCTTTCAGATTGAGCCAGCCCATGGATGTCCCATCTTCCCTTTTGACTTCCACCATTCCGCTTTCTGACGCTAACAGTTGGGCTAACGCGGTCCATAGATCCGTCTCCAGCGTCACCGTTGGACTTGAGGATGGGGCATGAACTTGCCGTTTGGCATAATGGCCAATTTTACTCACCAAATCCTGAACCTTTAACAGGCTGAGCCGTTTCAACGCTCTGTCCTGGCCGACAAATTGGGCCACAAAATCATTACGGGGTTGGGACAATATCTCGTTAGGCGTCCCATGCTGCATCAGCTGGCCGGCATTAAAGATGGCAATGGTATTGCCCAGCTTCAAAGCTTCATTGATATCATGGCTGACGAAGAGGATGGTCTTGTTAACCTCCTTTTGAATGCGTAAAAACTCATTTTGCAAGCGGTCGCGTATGATGGGATCCAATGCGCCGAAAGGCTCATCCATCAGCATGACAGGGGGATCGGCTGCGAGGGCCCGGGCCACACCGATCCGCTGTTGCTGTCCCCCTGACAGCTCCCAGGGATACCGGTTCCGGAACTCTTCAGGGTCAAGTCCCATCATGTCCATCAATTCAATGTACCGCCGTTTCATTTTCACCCGGTCCCAACCCAGAAGTTTGGGAACGACACAAATGTTTTCCTCAATGGTCATATTGGGAAACAGACCGGTCTGTTGAATCACATATCCGATATTTCGCCTCAATTCGATCGGGTGGACATCATGGATGTCCTTTCCGTTCACTTCAATACTTCCGCTGGTGATGGGAATCAAGCGGTTCACCATCCGCAGCAAAGTGGTCTTTCCGCAACCTGACGGACCTAGAAAGACACAAATCTGCCCCTCTTCCACCCGTAAGGTGACGCCATCCACCGCTGTGACCTTTTTGTCATCACTTTCGTAAATTTTCGTCACTTGGTTAAAGAAAATCACAACATTCACCTTCCTCCCTGTTTGTAAAGACTTAAGACTTGTCCTAAGATTTTACGGTTTTGGGTGCCAGTGATTTTTGGACATATCCCAGCACAAGATCAAAGAGAATGGCCAACAAAGAGACAGCAATAGCACCCACTTGGATCATGGTTTGATAACTCATGGAAATGCCGCGGGCAATGTAAACCCCCAGTCCCCCTGCCCCGATATAAGCGGCGATGGCCCCAATGCCGATGGTTAATACGACAGCCACACGCACTCCAGCCATAATGACAGGCAGAGCAATGGGAATTTCCACCTTGAACAACCGTTCTCTGGTTGTCATTCCCATGCCGATGGCGGCATCGCGTATGTTGGGATCCACATTTTTGATGGCCACATACGTATTACGGATAATTGGCAACTGGGAATACAGGACCAGGGCAATAAAAGCGGGCCAGAAACCGATTCCCCTGTTAATGATGGATAAAATGGGAATCATAATGCCAAACAGAGCAATACTCGGTATGGTCATGATCATTCCAGCTACTGACAGCACCAATTGGGCTAGTCGTTCCCGCTGAGTGATGTAAATCCCGAACGGAACCCCGGTCAAAACCGCAACCCCAACAGCCAAGCCCACGAGCTTGATATGTTGCCAGGTCAGTTGAATGAGTTCCTCCCAATTGGCTATGACAAATGAGATAATATCCATCCTTGCTCCCTCCTTGTTCATGATAATGGCCAGCTTTCCTTCTCCCGCCCCCTGAAAACGCTCTCAAGAATTAACAAGCAAAATCCATGCCAAAAAAAAGCCCCAGAAAAGGCGTCTGGGGAGCTGTAACCGCAAAAAAAGTGGACGAGAGCGTAAAAATTTTTTTACACACAAACGTTTTGGCACACATTTCGTATGATCAAAGCAGACCAGAGCGCCCCCTAGACCTTTGGCGCTCTGTTAAGCACTCAATTAATGAAGTATTTGTTCATCTTATAAAACAGGTTTTGCCGGGAAATCCCCAGTTTTCTGGCCGCTTCCGCTACTTTACCCCCGGTTTCGTCCAACGCTTGCATAATCAATTGTTTTTCCATTTCCTCCAGCAGTTCGGGCAGGGATTTATCTTTTTTCAGGGAAATAGGGGGAAGCGAAGATGGTTCATCCTTTCTTTCCCTGACCTCACGGGGAAAATCCTCCACGGACAGCTGATGGTTGCGGCATAGGATGACAGCCCGTTCGATGGCATTTTCCAACTCCCTCACATTTCCCGGCCAGTCATATTCCGTCAAGACATTCATCAGCTCAGGAGAAATGCTGTAATCGATCCCGTTTTTATGGCGCTGCTTGTTTAGGAATGTTTCCACCAAAACGGGAATATCCTCTCTTCTTTCTCTCAACGGCGGAATATGAATATCCACGATATTTAAGCGGTAGTACAAATCTTCTCTGAAATCTCCTGATTCCACCATTTTCTTCAAATCCCGGTTACTGGCCGAGATCAGCCGGACATCCGCTGTTTTGGTTTTGTTACTTCCCAGCCGCATAAAAGTTTTGTCCTGTGTCACTTGCAATAATTTCGCTTGCAGGGCAGGGTTGACCTCACCGATTTCATCCAGAAAAATCGTTCCCCCGTCAGCGGCCTCAAATTTACCGGGACGGCTCGTTGTAGCCCCTGTGAAAGCCCCCTTTTCGTAACCGAACAACTCACTCTCCAACAACTGCTCAGGAATCGCCGCACAGTTTACAGAAATAAAAGGTCCGTTTTGACGGCCGCTCCATAGGTGAATCAAACGGGCAATCATACTTTTGCCGGTCCCGCTTTCTCCTTGAATCAACACATTGGCATCCGTATTGGCCACCCGTTCCACTAATTGGATAATGCTTTTCATGGCTGGACTTGTTCCAACAAGAGGAGCAGACTCCAAGCTCTTTAATTTTTCTCTGAGCTGTCGGTTTTCTTCTTTCATCTGCAGCCATTCACAAGCTTTGTCAATGACCAGTTGGATGTTGTCCAGCTGCACCGGTTTGACCATGTAATCAAAGGCCCCTGCTTTCATGGCACTCACGGCACTTTCAATGTCTCCATAAGCCGTCATCATGATATAAAATTTATGGGGGTAAAGGGAGACCCATTCCTCTAACAGTTCCAATCCGGAGACATCGGGAAGCATCAAATCCAAAAATACGATGTCAGCCGGTTGCGCCGCCATTTTCCGTCTTGCTTCTGCTCCAGTGGCAGCCGTTTCCACCCTGTACCCTTTCTTTTGTAATGCTCCTTTTAAAATGCGCAATAACTTTACTTCGTCATCAACAATCAGAAGGCGTCTCATCGTCCCACTCCTCTCTGCTTTTAGGCAGCTGCACAAACATGGTGGTACCCTGTCCTTCTGCACTTTCAGCCCAAATCCTCCCATTATGGCGGGTGACAATTTCATGGGCAATGGCCAGACCCAGCCCGGTACCCTCCCGTTTGGTGGAATAGAAGGGGGTAAAAATCCATTTTAACTGTGAAGGCGGGATGCCTTTTCCCGTGTCTTTTATTTCAACTAACCATTCATCATGCTTATCCCTAAGCTGCACACTGAGTGTGCCTCCGTGTCCCATCGCCTGCAGGCTGTTCAAAATAATATTTAAAAACACCTGTACCAAGCCGTTACGCCGGGCATGGACCCAAGCTCCCGTTTGCTCATAAGCCTTGACAACTTCAATATCTTGGTCATTGCACCGTTTTCTTAATAAATGCAACAGCTCATTTAAAACAGAAACAAGACTCACCGGTTCCCTTTCACCATTGTCTTCCTCTTTGGTTAATTTCAAAAAATGGATCAATAACTGATTCATCCTGTGAGTGGTTTCTAATATGTCGTTGACCAATTCTTCAATAGGGGAAGCTTGGCGGGGGGATTCTGTCAACTCCAGTTGCAGCGCCTCTGCCGCTGCCTGGATAATGCTCAACGGATTTTTAATCTCATGAGCGATCCCTGCTGTCAGTTGTCCCAAAGAGGCCAAGCGTTCACTCTGGCGCACGTATTCTTCCAACTTCTTCATGTCACTGACGTCCCTCATGATCACAATGGTGCCGAGTAACTCCTCATGTTCCCCCCGGAAGCGGGAGGCATAGATCCGGACGTCCCGTTTATACCCATGTTTATCATAGATATAGCTTTCCACCTCATCAAATGCTTTGCCTTCCTTTAATGTTTTCCAAGATACAAACTCTTCCTTTCTCTCTTTGAGCGGCAACGTAAATATGGACCGTCCCAGCACTTCATCTCTGGAAAATCCCGTCAGTTTCTCTGCACCCTTATTAAATGTGATAATATTCCCGTGCTGATCCGTAGTAATGACCCCATATGGGACGGACTCCAGTATATAAAAGAGGCGTCTTTCCTGTTCCCTCAGAGCATTGGCCATCTTGCCCATGGTGACAGACAATGCTTCGATCTCGTCTTTTGTCTTTAAGGGTGTGAACCATTTGCGTTCATTCCGCTGATATTCTTTCACCTGCCGGATGAGTTGCAAGATGGGGTGTAACACCCTGAGGCTTAACACCGTACTCAAGACAATACCAATCAATAAAACCGCAAAAAATCCTTTAAATAAAACGTTTCTGAGCTGATGGGCAGGAACCATGGCTTGTTCAAAAGGCTCCGCGACAATCAGGCCCATGCCGCCCCAGCGAAGCGGTCGGTAGGCAGCAACCATTTGTTCACCGAACAATTCGCCCTGCCACATCCCGTAACGGTCACGGTACAAATGTTGACCCAACGGGTGTTGGTGTATGTTCGTTCCAATCCACTGGGGGGAACTGTGTCCGACAACATGGCCTTGACGGTCAATGAGGACATTAACCCCCTCTTCCCCTATTTTCAGCTTGTTCAGATGGTCAGACAAAACGTTAAGATTTAAAAAGGCGACCACCCCTCCTTCAAATGTTCCATCTTCATCAACCGCCGGATGGGCCACGGCAATGGCCGGCGTTCCATCTGGCAATGAGATGAGCGGCGAAACATGATAAGTTTTGCTCCAGGATAACCGTTCATGGATATGGCCGATAACGACAGCTTGATCAAATGAGGTTCCTGGAATGCTTTGGACAATATGTCCTTGGGCATCAAATGACAGGATGAAAAGGTACAAAGGTTCCGTTGCAATACGCCTTTCCATCTCCGCCGTAAATGCCTCATGGGCCGCCGCATTCTTGTTCAACAGAAATAAGGACGCCTGCCTTAAATCCTGAATCATGCTTCCCAGCGTAAAATTGATCCGGCTGCTCAAGGTGTGGGCAATTAATTCATCCCGGTACTCAATTTGTTCCTGTACAGACTGTTTCATTACCTGAGTGGTAATCCCGTACAAAAGGGCGAGCGTCGCAAAAATCACCACGCTGGTAATAAAGATATACCGTTTGGTCAGTTTCGAGCGAAAAAGTTGGATCATCAACTATTCTCCTTGCCATGACAGATTTGCCATTTGAAGCAGAATGAAACATGAGATGATATAATGCCAAAAAACTCCTGACCCTCGCCAGGAGTTTCCCCTATTGGTTTACCTCATTATTGTTCAGCGCCCTTTTGACGGTCAAGTCCAAATTTTTAGATCAAACCTGTGTGCCAGAAAGATTTTCCAATTGTGAACGTGTAAAAAGCAGGTCCTCATCACGCATTGTAGGTAACAGGCGGCGAGCCTCAAACACTTCTCTTCTGTCAATCGTGACCATTTTATAATCTTCCTGGTCAAAAGGACAGCTCTCCACTATTTGGCCAAAGGGATCGATCAGCAGGGAACGCCCGTAAAATGACACACCCTTTTCTACTCCCACACGGTTAACGAGCACGACATAGCAACCATAGATCGTCGCATAAAACCGGCCAACCCGTTCCCATCCTTCGGCACTGGAATAACGTTGGCCTAGCCCTCCTTGGGGACTGTTGACCAGGCCGATCAGCAAGGAGGCATGACGATAGGCACACAGCTGAACCAATGACGGATGCCACAGATCATTGCAAATTAATAGGGTGGCCTTAAAGTTTCCAAATGGGACGACTGTCACCTTCCTGCCCCGTCCATACACCTTCCCTTCTTCAAAAAGCCCATAGGTGACCGGGTACACTTTACGGTGAACGGTCATTAACCGGCCTTCATGAACCAGGGCGGCCGAGTTGTAGAGGATGTCATCATCACTTTTTTCCACAAAACCGAAAACGACCCCCATGTTCAAATCCCGGCTGGCCTCTTTGATTAAACGCATCTCCGTGGCATCCAGTGCCAGAGCCACCTCATAAGCCTTTTCTTGCAGCATATAGCCGGTGAGGGACAACTCGGGAAAGATGAGCAGATCGGCTTTCCCCTGATGGATCTCCATCGTTTGCAACAGATGTTTCAGATTGTGCTGAACATCTCCTAAAACCGGTTGTGTTTGAGCCATTGCCAGACGCATGCCTATACCTCCTTTTCCGTTAACCCGCAGGCTTCCGCCAGGACATCTACCAGATGGACCGCTCTCATCTTGGCCGGTTGACCAAACTTTAACACACCTAAACGCATCTGCAACAAGCAGCCTGGGTTGGAGGTGACAATAACTTGAGCCTGTGACTGCTGAACAGAGCCCATTTTCTCCTCCAAAATGGCCATCGATTCATCATAATGTAACAGGTTGTAAATGCCTCCTGAGGCACAACAGCGTTCACTGCCTGTAAACTCGACAAAGCGAGCACCGGGGATGGACCTGAGCAGCTCCCTGGGTTCTTGGAACACGCCTTGGACGTTGCGTAAATGGCAGGAATCTTGATAGGTGATAACCCCTTCTATCTTTTTTTGAAATGGGAGGGGACCAAAATGGACCAAAAGTTCGCTGATATCTCTGACCTTGGCCACAAACCGTTCCGCCCGCAGCCCCCAGTCTTCGTCGGACGCCAACAGACGGTCATATTCCCTCAACATGGCCCCGCATCCACCGGCATTGTTCACATAATAATCGGCTTCCACGGCCTCAAAGGCGGCCAAATTGGCTTTGGCCAACGCCTTGGCCATTTCCGTCGTTCCCTGGTGAGCATGGAGTGCACCACAACAGGTCTGTTGAGGAGGAATGACCACTTCACAACCCACCTTGCTCAACAACTCAATGGTCAGCCGGTTGGTCCGGGACATGAGGGTATCGGTGATACATCCGGTAAACAAAGCTACCCGGGCTTTTTTCTGGCCTTCAGGCGGAATCACTCCTCCCCGTTTGGGTTTTTTTAAGGGATTTTCGACTGCAGGCAGGGCTTTTTCAAACCAGGCCAACGGTTCGGACACTGTTTCCAACAACTTCGTTTTTCTTAATAGAAAAGGTAAGGGCGATTTTTGATAAAACCACATCAAATAGCCTAGTCCTTGCAAACGTTTGTAATAAGGAAACACATGCTTCAACACAAACCGTTTCCCTTTTTCTTTCCATGTCAAAGACTCAGCCGTCTGTGCCTGGGCGATTGCCTCTTTGGCTTCCTCTAGAATATGACCGTAGGGAACATTGACAGGACAAGCCACTTCACAGGCCCGGCAGCCGAGACACAAATCCAGGGGCTCGGCCAAATCGTTGGTGACGTGAATCTTCCCTTCTGCCGCCATCTTCACCAGATTAATTCGTCCCCTGGGAGACGCTGACTCTTTGCCCATGGATGTGTATGTGGGACAGGATGGCAGGCAATAACCGCATTGAATACATTGGTTGGTGTCAGCATGGACGCGTTCGTACAATTGACGGGCTGGATCACTCATGTTAACACCACCTTGTTTTGGCCCGGTTGGGGAAAAATTTTGCCCGGATTTAAAATATGGTTCGGATCCCAGGCCTCTTTGATCTTTTTCATCATGATCACACCTGTTTCTCCTAATTCTCTCTTCAGGTAAGGGGCTTTCAATGTCCCGATCCCATGCTCACCGGAAAGGGTGCCGCCAAGGGCCAACGCCGCCTCAAAGATTTCACCAATCGCATCTTCCACCCTTTTCATCTCTTCTTTGTTCCTCTTGTCAGTGAGAATGTTCGGGTGCAAATTTCCGTCTCCAGCATGGCCAAAAACCACCAAGTTCAACTGATATTTTTCACGTATCTTCCTCAAGTGCTCCATCATGTCGGGAATTTTACTTCTCGGTACCGTTGCATCTTCGGAAATTTTTGTTGGCCCTAACTTGGAAATCGCCGGCGAAACCATCCTCCGTGCCTGCCACAATGTTTGCCGTTCCTCCTCATTGTTGGCCACCTTAACCTCCAGAGCATCATGTTGATGGCAAATCTCGGCACATGTATGGATTTCCTCCTCCACGGCCTTAGGATGTCCGTCCACTTCAATGATGATCAGGGCTTCAGCCTCCACCGGCAAACCGGACGGCCGGTAATGTTCAACCGCTTGAATGCAATATTGGTCCATCATCTCCAGGGCAGAGGGCAAAATCCCAGATTGGAGGATACGTGTGATGGCATAACCCGAATCGACCAAACGCTTAAAAGTGGCCATCATGGTTTTTCGGGCAGGCGGTTTGGGGATTAATTTTAAAATTGCCTCTGTCACCACGGCCAAAGTTCCTTCTGAACCGACAATCAAACGGGTTAAATCATATCCTGTGACGTTCTTGACCGTCTTTCCTCCGGTGCGCATGATCTCCCCTGTAGGCGTGACCACCTCCAGACCGATGACATAATCTTTTGTCGTCCCGTATTTCAGCCCTTTTGGACCACTTGAATTTTCCAGCAGATTCCCCCCGATGGTCGACACGTGGGAACTGGAAGGATCGGGAGGATAATACAGCCCCACTTCTTCGGCTTTCTGGTGAATATCCGCCGTGATCACCCCCGGGGAGACAATCGCTAACAAATTCTCCTTGTCGATGATCAATTTTTCCTTCATTTGGGACATGTCCAAGACCATACCCCCTTGTACCGGAAGAGGACCACCGCTTAAGGAGGTGGCTGCCCCCCGGGGGTAAACGGGAATCTTATACCGGTTAGCCAACTGAAGAAGTTGGCTGATCTCTTCAGTGCTCTGGGGCTGCACCACCACATCGGGAAGATATTCGCCAAAGGAAGCATCAAAACTGTATGAGTACCGGTCAGCCACATTCTGCAGAATGCGTTCCTTTGACATAATGCGGGACAGCTCTTCGATTATCTTGGCATCCATCGGTCTCATCCCCCTTTAGTAGCCTTTGATCGCGTGAAATATCCCCGGGTTCTTTCTGAGCCTATTCCCCAGGGAAGGCATCTTCAATCCCCAATAGCCGGCGCGGGTTGTGAACAATCATGGTCTCAATGTCATTCTCCTTTATCCCAGCTTTGAGCAGTTTTTCGACAAACTGGCTTAACCCCTCTACCACAGGCACGTTGTGGACCTGTCCGTAATCAGTGACCAGTACGCAAGCGGAGGGGCCAAGCCGGCGGATACTTGCAGCCATCTGTTCGATGGTCAAATCATTAAAATCCTCGCTGACGGCCAAATAACACTTTTCAATTATAGCCCCCTGCTTGGCCAAGGTGATTTGCTGCTCCAACGGAATGGGTGCAATGCCTAGATCAGCATGTTGAATCAAAATTTTTTCCACTTTGTGTTCCTTGGCCGCACCGACCAGTGCGTGTACCTCTTCTGCAGACAAATGACCGGTGGCCAATATAATGCCGGCATCAGCGATTAAGGAAAGAATCTCATGCACTTCCGGTAATAGTTTTCTGTTCTCATCCCAGATGCGAATCCCTTCTTGCGGATGAACAAGAGGCTTGTCACTGTTGAAGAAGCGAGTCTTTTTTTTAGCAAAGTGACATTGGTGCTGTGCTGCCGAAAAGGTGGGCATCCAAATCATTTTGGCCCCCAGGCGGATGGCGCAATCTACAGCCGTTGGTGACAGTCCGCCTGTGAAATAATTGAGCACCAGTCCGCCGTAAACGTGAAGCCCAGGTTCCTTCATGCGAATGAGCGAAGCCCTGTCCACCGTTTGGGATTCATGAGATTTAATCACCACGCCGGCCATATTGGCCTGTTTGATATCTTCGATCAGCTCCCAATCGGTTTGTCTGCGTGGAAACAAGCTGGGATCAGCATGGCAGTGAAGTTCAATGGCTCCTTCTAACAGAGGATGGTAAATGGACATGTTTCTACTTCCTTTCCAAATGCGTGCTCGAAGCAAAATATTTTGTCAGCAGGTCAAAATATTTTTACAGTTATCATGCTCTCTTAAGCAATCATCAAAAAACGCTTTCAGGGCATCCACCAAATCAAGAAATACTGGATGATCCTGATACATAAAGTCGTTGTGCTTCCCGTCAATCAGATATAAACGTTTGGGCTCCCGGGCTTTCTCACAGAGAGATAAGGCTTCCTCCACCGGATGCAGGGCATTATCCCTGCCATGGGCAATAAACAGAGGACGGGGAGCAATGTCTTGAACCACTTTCTCAGCATTCATGCGGATGATAGATTCCGTAAATTGGATAGTGGTTTTTTGACCGAATGCTGAAAGCGGTGCCAATTCCTTCTGAACATAATCATCAGTATCAGGATCCAGAGGATAATGAATAAAAGGATCAGCGAGAAGGGATTGACCCGTCAAAACCCGTTTGAGCCTGTCTTCATCCACCATGTGTAAAATTTTGCGCCATTCCACATACGAGTGAACCGATTTTAACCAGCGTTCCCCATGATAAAAACCGTTCAACGCGGCGACCGCTTTCACCCTCTGATCCTGGGCGGCCACACGGATCACATTGGCTGCCCCCATACCCCAGCCGATCAGGCCGATCCGTTCAGGATCCACTTGCGGCTGAGCCCGAAGATAGGTCACGGCATTGATGATATCTTCCACTTGTTCGTCCAGTACCACCCGTCCCGGAATCCCCTCACTTTGGGCAAAGCCCCTGTAGTCAAATCCCAAGCAGACATACCCTGCCGCTGTCAGATAACGGGCAAAAAGACGGGGATAAAATTCATTGAACCCTTGGTAGCCGGAATTGGGAATAATGGCGGGACGTTTCTCACCTTCTTGATAATCATCAGGTAAATAGAGGGTGCCCTCCAATTTGTACCCATCGCTGTAAAAATGAATCGGTCGTTCTTGCATTGATCCATTCCCTCCCATGATCTGAAAGATAGGCCTTCAACTTTAAATCTAGCAATTTCTGTGCCAACAGCAACTTACTGGACAAATTATTTATTCATTGTCTGCGCCCTACTCTGAACCAAACGAGAGAAAAATCTGCTTAGGCACTTGATATCCTCCAGTTCCTCCAGGTGAGTCAGGAGCGTAAGGAGATCTTCAGCATGTTCTGCACCTAAACAGGGAGAGGTCAGCCACAGAAATTTTTCCTTGAGCTCATTAATAGGCATTGGATTGTCAACATCTCCCCTGGCTTGCATGACCGGTGAAGCCATTTGTTTCCCGTCTCTTGTCATAATCTCTACCTGGCTCATGGTTTTTGCCGGAAACTGCTGGTCAAACTCCGGTTTGACCTGAACGCTCAGCTTATCCATCAATTCCAGGATGGCCGGATGATTCAATTCTGCCAATACCTGCCGTGGCCCCACCTCTCCACAAACCAGAAAGGCAGCGACGGGAAAGGCCAGATTATACTGGGCTTCCTCTGTGTTAGCAGGTGGCCGTCTGGACAAGCAAGCCGCTTCCTTGAAAGTGTGAATAACAATACGTTCCACTTGCTGAAAAGAAAGCTGATAGTGTTCTTTGATAAATCTTACGCCTTCGACAGCTGGATGGGCCCAACGACAACAAGCATAAGGTTTATAGTACAATTCCCGGATCCGGTAATATTCTCCCAATTCATCAAGCAGCATCTTGGCTTCAGGACAGGAAAAGAGAGACGGAATACCGGTAAATCCCTGAGCGGCTAACAAAGCAGCAGCGATACCGCTCAAACTGCCCCATCCGATGGCATCCTTAACCATGGAAGGGTGATCGATCCCCCTCATCATGGGAGAATAAGTGCCATGATATTCTGCGATACCCAGGGCATGAGCGGCGGCTGAGGGAGAGAGTCTCATCAGCCGGGCGACCCCTGCCGCAGCCCCAATGGATCCCCAGGATCCTGTGCAGTGATACTCCGGCCGTAATTGGTGAGCGAGGATGCCCGCCCTGATGCCTACCTCATATCCGATCAACAGAGCTGTCAACAAGTTCCTTCCACTAGCCCCTTGCTCTTCCCCTGCAGCGAACACAGCAGGAAATATCACTGCTCCGGGATGTCCCTTGACCAGACGATGCCCATCGTCAATATCCAGAGCATTGGCCATAACGGCATGAACGAAAGCGGCCCCTGTTGATGAGAACGTGCGATCGAAAATCATGACAGAGCAAGGCCCCTCCGCCCACTGGCTGGCGGCCATTTCGTACGCTATTTGGGCAGCTTCCGTATGGGCCCCGGCGATAATGGCACCCACCACGTCAATCACAGCACCCTTCAGGCTCTCGACAACGTCCTCCCCACACCGGTCCAGGTGTTCCTGTTGAATATATTGAACAAGCAGACGGTGGTGCGAATCCATATCTTTTCCTCCTACTTTCATGACTGTTCTGTTCATCAACAATAATGCAAATTTAATGCCAAAAAGAGCTAGAGGCTTTAAAAAAAAACGGTTGCCTGTCACGGCAACTGTCAGACTTGTAGACGAACGGTCTACACTACAGATATATAGATGTTTAGTTTTAAACCTGTATATGACTCATTCCTTTTTAAACGGACATGATTTTTTCCGAACGTTGTTGTTCCTTGGCACTCAGCGTAAACAGATAACTGCCCACCACACAGATCAGCACATTAACTAATAACCCCCATAATCCACTGTGAAAACCTAATAGTGTTCTTAAACCGGTGATGGTCATGTAACCGGCAAGCCCTGCTCCTGCTAACATGCCCAGCAGGACCGCATGCTTATGAAGACGCTTCCAGTATAATCCTAAAATAAAGGCTGGGGCCACTTGAATCAACACTTCAAATTTCAAGATAAAAATCTCATACAGTGTAGCCGGCTGATACCAGGCAATAATCAGTAAAATGAAGACCACCACGGCACCTGTGGCACGCCCGACCATGATTTTGGTTTGGTCTGAAGCCTGGGGGTTGACCAGGCGGCCATAGATGTCTTTGGACACCATAGATGAGAGACTTAACAGAGCAGAATCAGCGGTTGATACAATAGCGGCCACAATACCCCCAAACAGCAAAATCATGGCCCAATAAAACAGGATGAGCTCATTGGCAATGGCGCTGGCCATTATGCCCCCCAGCTGTTCCGATTCTTGGTTCTCCAGACCTGGAAAAGCTTTGATGCCAATCAAACCGATCAGGAAGACAAGACCTGTTGTGATAAACGGCATCCAGGCCATGTTGCACAGCGATCGTTTCAAGGTCGCTTCACTTCTGGCACTAAAAATCCGTTGTACCGCATGGGGATAAACAGCGGCCCCGATGCCCACCAGTATCAATAACAAACGTCCTGAAAACGGACCAGCCAGCAGGGTTCCCACTTCCAAAACCCGAATGCCTTCCAGCGGCAACTTTTCCTTTTCTGCTTTCATGAAAGCCCCCCTATGCCCCCGGTTTCCGATATTTATATTCGTCAAAAGTCGGTTTATACCATATCATTGATATAAAATGTTCATCTGTCCAAAAATAAAGAAAACGGGGAGGCATACAGATGATCCGGATTTGTGAAGTGGGACCGCGCGACGGTCTGCAAAATGAAAAGAAGATGTTTTCCTGAAGCGGTTCAAGCAGGCATTCCGGTGGTCGGTGTACTGGGTACTGCCTTCGGCTTTGCTGGCAGGATTTGAAGTGGCATGATGACCTTCAGAAGAAACGGTGTTATGGGTGCTTTTAAAGATTTGGCAAAAATAAGTTGACATTTCATTATCCAGCAGGTATGCTTGTTCTATACTACATATTGTATTTTTTTCTTAATAAAATCAATATGTAGTATTTGAAGTGTTTCCTGGTTCTGTACCTGCAATTGAATAGGCTCGGGTAAAGGTGCCTGAGGAGGCTTAATAGGGAATCTGGTGAGAATCCAGAACTGGCCCGCAACTGTATTTGTGGACGAAATGAGAACAACCACTGTAGGCTCACTCTCCCTTGTGCAGAGTACCTATGGGAAGGCTCAGAGTAGGATGAAACATAAGTCAGGAGACCTGCCTTTACCTTATGTTTTCTGTCTCTTCGGGGATTGAGAGAAGAAAACGGAAGCGTGTCACAAATCCGGAAGAAGCCAGTTTGTGATACAAAACTGGTCTTTTATTGGCTTGTGCTTTCATGATTTGCATCCACATTTTTTGTGCTTGTTTATTTTTTTCAACCGGTTTTGTGGCCTGTGACGTTTTCACTCTTTCTCCGTTGAGAAAGGGTTTTTTTATTGTCAATCTTCGGGCTTAAAAACAAGGAGAAGGAGTGAGTGTATTGAATCTTCCTGTGATGCAAAGAGAACAGAAAGAAAAGGGTTGGGAAGGGTATGATCAAAAAGAGAGTTTGGAACGTTTGCAGAAGTGGTTATCCCAAGTAAAAAACCGCTTCCCTCACCTTGACTTTCAGGAATATGAACACAAGGCACACCGGTGGCTGGAACGTCGTTCCGACGTGACAGACGAACATTTGCTGACTCATCTGGTATTATCTGCTTTAGAACGTGTGACTGGTGAAGAGCCAGATTGGACCTATGTGGCTGCCACTTTTTATCTGTGCATGCTTTACGCGAAGGTGATCAAACACAGGGGACTGGCCATGGATCCAAACCAGCCGGTTAAATATCCGCAACATGCCCTGTATCGGTTAATCCATGACTTGTCAGAGGAAGGTCTCTACGCCCCAGAGATGTTGACGGCCTATTCAAAAGCAGAAATGGAAGAATTAGCCGCAATGATTGATTTTGACAAGGACAAGCTCTTCACCTACATCGGGATTAAAACTTTGGCCGACCGCTATCTGCTCCGCAATTATGACGATCAAATCATGGAGTTTCCCCAAGAACGGTGGATGATCATTGCCATGTACCTGATGATGGGAGAGGACCGTCACCAGCGGCTGAAGTTGGTCAAAGAAGCTTACTGGGCCTTATCCAATCTGTACATGACTGTGGCTACGCCTACACTGAGCAATGCCGGTAAAGCAAAAGGGCAACTGAGCAGTTGCTTTATCGATACGGTGGAAGACTCTTTACGCAGCATTTATGACAGTAACACGGATGCAGCCACTTTGTCCAAAAACGGCGGAGGATTAGGCATTTATCTGGGCAAGATCCGCAGCCGGGGTTCTAACATTCGCCGCTTTAAAGGCAAGTCACTGGGTGTATTGCCCTGGATGAAACAATTGAATAACACGGCAGTCAGTGTGGATCAGCTGGGTCAGCGGCAGGGTGCTATTGCTGTCTATCTGGACGTTTGGCACATAGATATCTTTGATTTTCTGGATGCCAAGTTAAACAACGGGGACGAACGTTTCCGCACCCACGATCTGTTTACCGGCTGCTCCATACCTGATCTGTTTATGGAACAAGTGCAAAAACGGGGAGACTGGTATTTGTTTGATCCCCATGAAGTGCGCCAAGTGATGGGCTGGTCCTTGGAAGATTTCTATGACGAGAAGCCGGGCCGGGGCAGTTTCAGAGAGAAGTATGCGGCGTGCGTCAACGAGCCCCGTTTAAGCAAGGAAAAAGTCCCGGCCATCGAGGTGTTTAAACGCATTCTGAAATCCCAACTGGAAACCGGCACACCGTACATGTTTTACCGCGATGCAGCCAACCGCCTGAATCCTAATAAACATGCAGGTATGATTTACGCTAGTAACTTGTGCACAGAAATTATGCAAAACATGTCTCCCACCGTTGTAGAGGAAGAAACAACACGCGACGGCAAAATCATCATAACCAAAAACCCTGGTGATTTTGTCGCGTGCAACTTGAGCTCCATCAACCTGGCCCGGGCGGTAACAGATGATGTATTGGAACGCTTGATTCCCATCCAGGTGCGCATGTTGGACAACGTCATTGATCTTAACAATATAGAGGTGCCGCAAGCCCAGCTCACAAATCGTAAATACCGCGCGATTGGTCTGGGTACGTTTGGCTGGCATCACCTGCTGGCCATGAAGGGCATCCGCTGGGAATCCGAAGAAGCCGTTCAATATGCGGATCAGCTCTATGAACAGATCAACTACTTAACCATCAAAGCTTCCCTGACATTGGCCAAAGAAAAAGGAGCTTATCAGCTCTTTCAAGGATCAGACTGGCAAACTGGCCGGTACTTTGAACTGAGAGGCTATACGGACGGGAGCTGGAGGAACCTGCTAAAAGATGTTCAGCGGTATGGACTACGCAACGGGTACCTGCTGGCTGTAGCCCCCAATTCATCTACCAGCATTATTGCCGGCTCTACAGCAGGAATCGACCCCATCTTCAAACGGGAATATGTCGAAGAAAAGAAAAATTATAAAATTCCTGTGACGGCCCCTGATCTTTCAGCTGAGACAGCCTGGTATTACAAATCGGCCTATCACATTGACCAGGAGTGGAGCATCAGGCAAAATGCGGCCCGGGCCCGGCACATCGATCAAGGCATCTCCTTCAACTTGTATGTCCGTCATGATATTAAAGCGAAAACGTTATTACATTTGCACTTGGCCGCCTGGTCATCCGGGTTAAAATCCACCTATTACGTCCGCTCTACCGCTGTTGAAGTTGAAGGCTGTGACAGTTGCGAAGCCTAATCTGTCGCAAAGTGTTGAAAAGCCGTACTATACGATGTGAGGAGGATACCTACAGATGAATACCTTACACAAACGTCCCCTGTATGACCTTGACGCCCCTAACGCTTCGACAGGTATTATTAATGGCAAAAGCTCCAATGTCTTAAACTGGGATGATGTCCGCTTTCCTTGGGCATATCCTTTATATAAAAATATGTTGGCCAACTTCTGGACCCCTTTTGAGATCAACATGGCCCATGATGTCCGCCAATATAAAGAATTGACAACTGATGAAAGGGATGCGTTCAATAAAATCATTGGCTTGCTGGCCTCATTGGACAGCATTCAAACCGACTACTCCTTGCGCGTGGCTGATTTCCTGACCGATTCAAGCCTGGTGGCCTTAATGGTCACTCTCTCTTTTCAGGAAGTGGTTCATAATCAATCATATTCCTACATCCTCTCCAGTGTGGTCAACAAACAAAAACAAGATGAAATCTTTGACTACTGGAAGCATGATGAGATGCTGAAAGAGCGTAATGCTTTCATCTTTGAGGGGTATCAACGCTTTGCCGATCATCCCACGCCCCGGACGTTCATGGAATCCATCGTCTTGGACGTTGTCTTGGAAGGCCTTAATTTTTATTCCGGATTCAGCTTTTTCTACAATTTGGCTCATAACCAAAAAATGGTCTCTACATCGACAATGATCAATTACATCAACCGGGATGAGCAACTGCACGTCTACCTGTTCACCAATATCTTCAAAGCATTGCTCCAGGAATATCCCGAGTTGAATAACCAGGAAACGTCCCGTTTCGTCCAGGAAACGTTCCGCCGGGCGGCAGAGCTGGAGATCAAATGGGGACGTTACATCATCGGTGACCGTATTGAAGGCATCGACATGGATGATTTGGAAGCATACATCAAATTTATCGCTAACAAACGGGTGAACCAGTTGGGGATTGACCGCCCGTTTGAGGGATACCGGACAAACCCGCTGCCCTGGATCAAAGCCTATGCAGATGCCAACAGTATCAAAAGTGATTTCTTCGAGCAGAAGTCCAGACAGTACAGCAAAGTATCAGATGTCAACGGCTTTGATGAGCTATAAGCATGCAAGCAGCCCTTGCCTGTGTACACTCGCACACGGCAAGGGCCTTAAATACGGTTTACATTTAAACCTACTCATGAAAGTCTAGTCCTGATTGCACTTCTTGAATATAACCTGCCCGAATGACAAAGTCACCAAAACGTTCGCCATGCTTTCGTTCTTGCGCATACCTGTGGAGAATGGGTCTCAAGGTCTCCACAATTTCTTCTTCCCCGATATTTTCACGGTAAAGCTTATTGAGCCGGGCCCCTGCAAAGCCCGCACCCAGATACAAATTGTATTTGCCAGGAGCCTTTCCTGTGAACCCGATTTCCCCCAAATACGGCCGAGCGCATCCGTTAGGACAGCCAGTCATGCGAATAACAATCTCCTCTTCCCGCAAACCAGCCTCTTCCATGATTGTCTCCAGCTTCTCCAGCAACGTGGGAAAGTACCGTTCCGCTTCGGCCATGGCCAGTCCGCAGGTGGGCAATGCCACGCAGGCCATGGAGCTCCTTCGTAATGCTGAATAGTGCTTGCCATCGGTGAGTTTGTATTCCTTGACCAGTTTTTCGATCTCACGCTTTTTCCGGCTTGTCACGTTGCCGATGATCAGATTCTGGTTTGGCGTGAGCCGAAAATCACCAGTATGGATCTTGGCTATTTCCCGCAAGCCAGTCATCAAGGGATAATCGTCCCAGTCTTGAATCCGGCCGTTTTGGATCAAGAGCGTCAAATGCCACCGGCCGTTCGTTCCTTTCACCCAGCCGTAGCGGTCATTGTTATGTTCAAAATGATATGGGCGGGTCGTGTCGAGTTCCCAACCCAGTCTTTGGTTCAGCTCCTTAGTGAACCACTCGATTCCGCGCCTGTCAATGGTATATTTAAGCCGGGCGTATTTACGGTCGGAACGATTTCCGTAATCCCGTTGGATCATCACCACTTTTTCCGCTAGGTCAACGATCCGGTTTGCCGGGCAAAAGCCAATCACCCTTGCCAGTTGGGGATAGGTTTTGGGATCACCATAAGTCATCCCCAAACCACCCCCCACCGCGACGTTAAATCCTTTGAGTTGACCTTGGTCAATGATGGCAATAAAGCCTAAATCTTGGGAAAAGACATCCACATCATTAGCTGGAGGAACTGCCAGGCCGATTTTAAATTTGCGCGGCAAATACAGCGGTCCATAGATAGGCTCTTCATCTTCATTTTCCTCGCGGCTGTCCGCCACTTTTTCGCCATTGAGCCAGATCTCGTGGTACGCCTTCGTCCTCGGACAAAGGTGCTCGCTGATCCGCTGGGCCCATTGATAAACTTCTGCATGAATCTCCGACTGGTAGGGATTGGGTGTACACATAACATTGCGATTGACATCACCGCAACCGGCCAGTGTTGTCAAGAGCGCTTCATTGATTGCATTGATGGTCTGGCCCAAGTTCCACTTCAGAACGCCGTGTAACTGGAAGGCCTGCCTTGTCGTCAGCCGTAGAGAACCGTTGGCATAGTGCTGGGCGAGACGGTCCATCACCAGCCACTGTTCTGGTGTGACAACACCCCCAGTCACCCGCACACGTACCATAAATTGATAAGCAGGTTCCAACTTCTGCCGCCTGCGTTCATCACGCAGATCCCGGTCATCCTGCTGGTAGCTGCCGTGGAATTTCAACAGCTTGGCATCTTCCTCAGACAAGGCTCCGGTAATCGGGTTTTGGAGGGACTCAAGTATGGTCCCCCGCAAGTAGCGGCTTTGTCGCTTAATACGCTCCATTTCGCCGGGCGGGCCATCCTGCGCTTTACTGGACGTACTGCTTTGGGTTGGGACAAAACGATCTTGTGACATGCCTCTCGCTCCTTTCGGTCCGGATTGGAGTTCAGTATACATCCCGCTGGTAACGTTTTTCCTGCCGCATTCGGGTCAGATAAGCCTCGCTTTCTTCCCGGCTCATGCCCCCTTCCCCCTCGAGGATGTCAATCAAGGCAGCATGGACATCTTTGGCCATGCGCTGCTTATCACCACAAACATATACATGGGCGCCTTCCTCCAACCATTCAAAAAGTTCCCTGCTTTTTTCCTGCATGCGGTGTTGCACGTATACCTTGCTGTCGGTATCGCGTGAAAAAGCGACATCCATTCTTGTTAACACCCCTTCCTTTAGCCAGCGCTGCCATTCCAGCTGATACAAAAAGTCTGTGCGGAAATGACGGTCACCGAAAAACAGCCATGTTTTCCCCTTGGCACCAATTTCCTCCCGTTCGGCCAGAAATCCCCGGAAAGGAGCGACACCGGTGCCTGGCCCGATCATGATCACCGGTGTATCCGGATTGGACGGCAGTTTGAAATCCGGGTTATGGTGAACGTATACCGGAAGGGTATCCCCTGGCTGGACACGCTCGGCACAGTATACCGAACAGACACCGAAGCGTTGGCGTCCATGGGCATGGTAACGCACTGCCCGGATAGTCAGATGGACTTCCTCTGGGCTGGCCTTTGGACTGCTGGCAATGGAGTAGAGACGAGGAGGAATCATGCGGAGCATGGGTACAAAGTCGCGGGCAGGGATACCAGAAAGAGCGTAATCCTCAACCAAATCTAATAAATCCCGCCCTTCCACGTAAGCCCTGAAAGCTTTTTCATTGCCCTGTTTCAGAAGCTCTTTCAGCCCAGGATTGGCAGAAAGCTGTGCCACTTGCTCCAGCACTGTCTTGGTCAATACCGTTATTTCATAATGGCGGAGCAACGCTTCCCGCAGCGGGCACTCCCCCCTCTCTTTGCCCACCGGTACCAGCTCTTCAGGATGCCAGCCCATAACATTGATCAAAGTATCGACCAGCATGGGCTGATTTTGCGGATAAATACCCAGGCAATCCCCCGGCTCATACTGAAGATTAGATCCTTCAATGGACAGTTCCAGGTGACGGGTTTCCCGGTCCGATCCACGACCGTTCAGATTCAAATTGTCAAGCACTTCAGCCTCAAAAGGATGAGACCTTGAATAAACAGGCTGGTCTGTGACTGGTGGAGTCCCTGACGCCAGCAAGGCTGGAGACGGCCCAGGTGCTGGGCTTCCGGCGGATACAGTGGCTGCCGTTATAGCAGAGGCGCTCTCTGGCATCTCATGTAAGGTACGCAGAATCCCTTCCATCCACTCCTGAGCAGGATCTTCAAAATCCACATCACAATCGGTGCGCGGATAGAGCTGCTCACCACCCAATTCCTTCAGGCGTTTATCAAAATCCTGGCCCGTTTTACAGAAATGTTCATAGGAACTGTCTCCCAGTGCTAGAACGGAATATTGAAGTTCTTTCAGACACGGTGCTTTTCGGCTGTGCAGGAACTCATAGAAAGACAGGGCATTGTCCGGTGGGTCCCCTTCCCCATAGGTACTTACCACAATCAGCAAAATCCGAACATTCTTTAATTTCTGAGGCTTAAAATCATCCATGGCGGAACATGTGATCTGAAACCCATGTTCCTTTAACTTTTCGGTCAGCTTTTCAGCCAACCTTCTGGCGTTTCCAGTCTGAGAGCCGAACAGAACTGTGATTTCTAAGCAAGCGGCTGTAGAAATTTCTGTGGAAACAGATATTGACGGGTTGTTTTGTAAAACAGGTTGGGCTTTTGTTAACGCTGCCGTTTGATTGAGCGCAGTCAAATATCCGCATAACCACATTTTTTGTTCTTCCGTGAACTTTGGTAAAAGACGGTTCAGCAGATCCACCTGCTCCTGGTTAAACGGGCTATTCTCTACCTTAAGTTGCAACGATATCCACCTCACAAATAAAACAATAACATTTATTCATAGTAGTATAATATGATTTATTGATTTACTTATTTTACTTTACCACAAACATACAAAGCAGATCAATATGTCAATGGTTCTTTTCACGAGAAAAAGGCCAAGCATACCCTTTGTGGGCTAACTTGACCTTTAACTCTATGCTTTTTAATTGATTTTTATTGATTACCGTTTTTCACCCATTCTGCTACTGTAACTGTACGTTTAGCTTGGTGTTTGACTGCTTGCTCTACGTCTTCCTGCATATCTCCATCTTGATCCACAGTCACACTGGTTCCATAAGGATTACCACCTGCAACGAAGATGGATTGATCTGTATAACCTGGAGCTGCAATAATGGCTCCCCAGTGGAACATCGTTGTATAAAGAGACAGTATCGTTTGTTCTTGCCCTCCATGAGAGTTTTGAGCTGAGGACATTGCACTGACAACTTTGTTCACAAGTTTTCCTTCAAACCAAAGTCCTCCCGTTGTATCAAGAAACTGTTTGACTTGAGAAGGTACATTTCCAAACCGGGTTGGCACACTAAAGATAATGGCATCGGCCCAGACAAGATCATCCAGCGATACTTCAGGCACATCTTTCGTTGCTTCAAGATGAGCCTTCCACCTTGGGTTTGATTCAATCGCTGCTTGAGGAGCTGTCTCAGCTATTTTTAGCAGTTTTACTTCAGCACCAGCTTCTCTGGCACCATCAGCAGCCCATTGTGCTAATTGGTAATTTGCACCTGTTGAACTGTAATAAATAACCGCTAATTTAACTTTTGTCATAGCTTCTGTCTCCTTTGCATTTAATTTTTTAAATAATTTCCTTAGAATTCCCATATTATAATCCCCTTTAACTTGTCTCCATAACTGCAAACTATGTACCGTTTCCCACGGCAACGGATCTTCTGACTGAATGATTCCCCGACCTGCTGTCAACTGCTAATTACCACCTGACACCTCCCCATATCACTATAGCTATAATTTTTTTATTTACTAACCAATGGTTAGTAAATAACGTTAATATCATTATGTTATAATTACCTTAGCTTTGTCAAGTTATAATCAGTGAGGTGTAACAAATGGAGGAAGATTTTCATTTGTGTCCCAAATTTGAAGCAGCGTTTCAATTATTAGGCAAACGTTGGACCGGTTTGATTCTTCGCGTATTAATGAATGGTCCCAAAAGATTTAAGGATATATCTCATCTTATTCCAAACATAAGTGATAAGATGCTTGCAGAACGATTCAAAGAGCTAGAAGCTGAAGGCCTTGTGGTTAGACGGGTGTATGATGAAGTACCCATAAGAATTGAATATGAATTGACGGAAAAAGGGAAGGCTTTGGAACCCATGATGAATGAATTTCAAAAATGGGCAGAGGTTTGGATGAAATAAAAAGAGTTGTCGACACTTTGACAACTCTTTTTTAGCTCCACTTGTACATTTGTTTATCTGTGTACTGAATCGGGTTATACATAGCCAGCACCGCTTGTGTCCATGTGATATGCAGGCCATATTAAGCTCCATTTTTGCAGGCTTTAATGGTGGTACATTACTCATTATTAACTCCTCCTTTTTATTAACAGTACCGCCTTAAACCCGTAAGCGGCATGGATACCATCTGTCTTAAATCTGCAATACCAACAGGGATAAATGAACTTTATTCCTTGAGCGGGATAGTATTTGGATGCATTATGCCTCTTTCCCCGGCAAGATATCACTCGCGCGACATAAGATCAGGTAAGTAAGCCCCGATTTTCTCCTTCTTCCTATCTTATTATCTATGATTTGTGATTCGATCATTTGCTCCCAAAATGGAAGCCGTTCTTTTAACCTCCTAATGGTCTGCCGGATGCTCGCTTCAGATCTCTCCTGTTCAAAATACTTGTCAAACAGTTGCACCTTTATATCTTCGTATGTCATATAACGGTCCGCTTGTATAAGTATGAACAATACATAAAATGATGTCTTTTCCAGTTTTTTTCGTTTCCCTGCAAATGCGACTTCATATCCTTCATCGCTGATAGATAAAAGTACTTGATTTGCTTCGGGGTAGTCGTACAGTTCGTTATAATAATCCTCTGAAATAACTTCACTTCCGTCAGGGGAAATTTTCCGGTAAAGCATTCTTTCCAGCATATCTGCACTGGTCACAAGGATTTCACTTTTGTACTTCTCAATGAGAGCGGAATTGTATTGTGCATAAGCATTGTTTTGGATGAACTCAATCTCTCCCACTGATTCCTTAACTAAGAAAATCCCGCAATTGACCATAAACATTTGCGTGAGTAAAACTTGTGTTTCGTCCAGCTGTTCCTGATCCGTTCCATCGAGGGCTTTCTTAAAGTGATGAATCGCTTCGGCATATTCTCTTTTTCTGTACAGCAAATGGGCCAACCGGTAGTGGGCAACCGGGTGTTTTTGATCTAAAGCAAGTGCTTTGCGCAAATATTTTTCAGCTTGTTCGGGATCTGGCTGCTCAGCCATTTTAAAATTTTCTCCATGAAATAGATAAAGACGTACAAGCTGTTTTTTAATTTTAGCTTCTTCCTCTTTGTTCCTCTTTCTTTTGGCCTCGGACAATTGCTGTCTTAATCTCTTTTCTTCCCGATGAGGAAAATATTCAACAGTGGCTTCCATCATCGTTCCCCTTTCTTTTACCGTATATTTATCTTCTCCACTTGCCTGTACATTTCCTGCTGCACTGTGACAGAGTGTCACAGCACTTAAGGTAGACTAAAAGCAACAAAACGAAAGGAGCTGGCTGAGATGAGCAATTGGACCACACTTTTGGCCCGCCATGGGTTTGAGAAAGCCGATTTAGATCAAGCAAAAGTAGGACACAACACCAATACCATGTTTCTTAACCAAGCATTGACTCTGGCAGGCTGCCATGATTTAGACCAGGAACCTGTCACTGAACGTGCGTGGATACAGGCACTGGAACAAGCTGCTGAACACACTCAGGGACGGGGACGCGAAACAATTGTTTATCCGGTGAAGGAAGAGCTTCCCCTGCAGGACATTGATCCTTATATGCGTGGCATCGTGCGCTGGCTAAATGAACTGGGAATATATACGGTGTATAGTTGTGACGGGCATGACAGGGGTTGCGCCTATGTTCGTTTAAAAAAATGCTTGTCCTTTCAGCAGATGAGCACCATTAAGGCTTGCCTTCCCCAAGGATTGAAAGTGAGGTTTGAGGGGAAAAGAGTATCATTCTTTTATCAGCAGGGTGAAATATCAAAGTTATTGGATATGGGTGAACGGCTGTATCAAGTCAAGCAGTCAGAAGAAAAAGTACTCTACTTTGAGGCAGAGCAATTTAAGCAACGGGTCATTGAGTTGTTAAAACACGGAGGAAGCAGCGGAAATGAGCGTGAGATCAGACAGTTTCTGCAACGAAAATTAAGAAAACTGACAGATTATACTTATGTCGACCATGCAGGAAATCTCTTGGCATACCTCTACTGTGGTGAAGGTCCGACCGTCTTGATTTCTGCACACATGGATATATATGAAGATATTAAGCCCGGACGGACAATCATTGAAAACGGTACTCAACTCTTCAGTTCAGAAGGTATCTTAGGTGCTGACGACCGGGCTGGAATTGCAGTTATTTTGGAAGTTTTATCCCGCATCCAGCGGACCAATTTTGCCGGAACGTTCAAAATTGCTTTTACAGTAAAAGAAGAAACAGGATGCATCGGTTCCAAGCAGATTGACCCTCACTTTATAGAGGATGCAGATGCTGCCATTGTGGCTGACCGAAGGGGAACCCGGGATATTGTAATTTCTTATGGGGGCATGATTCCGTTTTGTCCGCAAAGTTACGGTCATCTGTTTGAACAGGCAGATGCATTATGTGGCATGTATGATTGGAGGATGACCGCAGGAGGCTTAAGTGATGCAAAAGTGTTTGCTGAAAAAGGGATCCCCTCTGTCAACCTGTCCGTGGGCTATATGAACGAGCATAGTAAGGAAGAAACGCTGGATTACAGAGCAGCCTATGAAACCGCCAAATTGATTGAATCTGTTTTGCACCATAATTTAATTAAAGGTGCATTTGATCGGGAACTTCACAATTCTGTTTACTCACTTTCATGATTAATAAAATGACCATTATTTGAATAAAGAACCGTTCAAAGATTTTCCGGATTTTCCGTCCACGAGGGTGATTTGAATGCCCTCATCAATTCGCTTGGCGCTTAACCGTAACAAGGCCCATGTCACAGTGCCAATAATGCCGACCAACATGAAAACACCAATCATGACGACTGCAGCCTCGTATGCCGCTTTCATGGTCATGATCATACTGATGAGTAAGGCCGAAAAATCCCTGCCCCTGTGCTGACAGATCAGTGAAAAAGGGCGCATACTTGACAGGCATTAAGATCATGAGCGCTGGACCAGCGATAATCAAAAAATAAATAAGGTTACACGCTAACAGGAGAAAACTTGTACCTGTTTCCAATCGCTGTTGAGGATTTTCCGGATTGTATTTTGCACCAATGGTTCTCCCCATAAGCCAATGCTCGCCATGCCAAGGGAGATGAAAGCGAAGGTCACGATCCCTGCACACATCCAAAGCCAGGACCAATTAAGAAAAATACCAATGCCGATTTCCAGCACCACTGCCACGAAAAATGGCAATAACCAATGAATCCATATTTTCCCCAAGGCAATTTGTATGCCGCTCAAAGGAAGGGTTCGCAACAACCACACTGCTTTTTCCTCCCGGCCAATACTTGAAGCCGTGAATCAGAGAGCAGTGTGCGGAACCCTTCTGGGTTAGTGACAGCATTGATGACTGGATACACTAAAAGCACCAATAAGGGCAAGAGCATCATCCATTCCCGGGGATCCCGTTTGATGCTGTGCCACTCTTTGATCCCTAGCGCAACAACAGGGTGATGCAAGGCGGGTTTAGCCTGATGCGACTGGCCTCTCTTTTTCTTCCCTCCTTCAGACGTTATTCAATAAGCGTGTTGATAGCGTCTATTACAAGTTGCGGGTGATTCTGGGGAATCATATGTGCAACATGAGGAAGCACCAAAAGGTTCGCATGCGGGATATCTTCTTTCAGCCGAAAAGCCTGCTCTTTTGTCCCAAATGGATCATCGTCTCCAACGACTATGACCATCGGATGTTTAATTTCTTTGTAACGGATACTCATTTCTTCTGAAGCAGGCGGAAAGGCCAGAACATCTTCCCGGTTGGCTTTAAACTGGCCCGGTCGAAGCCAAAGGGCGAGAGTGGCCTGACGATAATCAGCAGGCACTGTTTCAGGGGCGAAAGTTGCCTTTAACATCTGTTCGGTCATGAGTGTTCCCAACGGACTTCTTAACAAGGTATACAGCATGATCTCTCCGATGACAGGAGTAGTGACCAGGGCAGATATAGGATCCCCGTTTTCTGCTGGATTGCCTTCCTTATACATAGCAGCTCCCAATGTAACAATACCGGAAATATCATCCGGGTAGGAAAGGGCATATGTGAGCACCATGGTTCCGCTCCATGAATGTCCAACGAGAATGGGTCTTTCAATTCTTAACTCTTTAAGCGCACCGTGTATAAGTCGGGCTTGAACAGCGGGCGTTACTTCTTCAGTTTGGGGTCTCTCACTGTATCCATATCCCGGACGGTCAAACGCAATAGCGTGATACCCCTGTTCTGCAGCGATTTCCATTACTTTTTCAAAATCATTGGCGTTAAGAATACCTCCATGCAGAAACACAATGGGTTTTCCTGACCCCTTTGTGATATAGTGTAATTTAATTCCTTCCACAGTGACAAACTGACCCTTTGGCGGATATTGAACTTCAGCTTGTTTAAATTTGTACTGGTTGTATAAAAACAGTCCTCCCATTAAGGCAACAAACACAAAAAATATCATCAACATCTTCATCCCTCTTTTCAATTGATTCATCAGCTTGCACCCCTCGCCCCAATGTGATAATGACATACTTCTTAGTATGTTAAGGATGTTGTAAAGGCCCGTTATTGACGGGCATTTTGGAGCTATTGCTGCTCAGGTTGGATCCCATACCATAATATTTTTGAAACGTCTGCTGACAGAGATTTGAACGAAATTTGATTTGGAGCAATTAACCACATCAAGACAATGCCATTGATCAGAGCATGAAACGTAACGGATAATGCATGGGGATCAACTTGTGAATTGATAAGCTGTTTTCGCTTCAACTCTGCCAGAATGTCCGCAGTCTGTTCAAACAGTTTTGAAAAAGATGCACATAGTTTTTTCTTGACCGCTGGTTCCCGGCTGCTCGAAACAAACTCAAGGAAAAGCATCGGTCGTTCTCCATCGCCTTGCTCGCACATTTCAAATTGTGATGCCAGCAGCGTGCTTAAAGCGTCCTGCGGAGCCGATGAGGTAAAAATATCTTGGGACTGTGTAGGAAGTTCATGAAGGAGCTGCCTCAGACTGCGATCACAAAGGGCGAGATATAAATCACTTTTACTTGAAAAATGCCAGTATACGGCTCCTTTGGTCATTCCTGCTTCCTTGGCTACTTGATCCAGTGTGGCACGATTATACCCGTACCTTGCAAATACCCTGCCGGCAGCTTCTAAAATTTTGGTGCGTGTATCTGCAAGCCGAGGATTGTTCTCCGTTTGTTGTTGCTTTAATATTCTTCTCATTTCTTCTTTACTTCCGAAGTATCTTTGTACAGTCGTCCAATGCACTCCTGCTGCTCTGGCAATGTCCGCATAAGTAATTTTGTCGTATGGATAACGGTTGGCGAGATCTAAAGCCGCCTGTAATATTTGTTCAGAAGATTTCACTCTGCATCCTCCATCATTATGTTCAGCAATATTATAATTATATACTTATAAGTATGTTTTTATTGTATTTGTATGCCCCAATATTGTCAAGATTAAACTGTTCTGGTGTCTCGGTTTGAACCTACCAATTCCCTTTCCATTCACCCAGATCACGACTTTTTACACTCAGATCCAAAAAGTGATGGGGGCAACAGAAAGATTGAAGAAGATTTTGGAATTTGCTGATGATGTGAGCGAGGAATAAATCGCCGAAGCAGCAAAGGGGAATAAGAATTGCGTGTGACAGTAACTTCTGAGACACGCATCGGCCGGGTCGGTCAGATAGAACTCGAACCGGCCACTCCAAAATCACTTTTGCCTTCGTGGCGGCTGTTCCACTCACGTCCATGACAACTGAACTCTCTTTACACATGTAAAATGACTTTACTTATGTACTCTTCTTACTTGAAATGTTTCCTATACCATTCTGCTGCCGCTTGTACTTCAGTCTGAGTGAGCTGATAACCGTAATTTTCCCAATGAACGTGTACTGTTCACCTTGTTTTTCTAACATAGATTGTAGCTCAAGTGATTCTTCTGGAGGGCAAATCGGATCATTTTTCCCTGCGCCAATAAATATTGGCATACCAGTAAGATCTGGCAGCTCAATTCCTCTCCTAGGAACCATCGGGTGATGCAGAATCGCCCCTTTTAACGCCTTCTCATAATGGAACAATAAACTTCCTGCAATATTAGCCCCATTCGAATAACCGATGGCTATGAGATTATTGCGGTCAAACCCATATTCTTTGGCAGCTTGGTCAAGGAATTCATACAATTCTTTTGTCCGAAATATTAAATCCTCTTCATCAAACACCCCTTCTGCTAAACGCCGAAAGAATCTGGGCATTCCATTCTCTAGCACATTCCCGCGGACACTTAATACGGAAGCTTCAGAATCTATCATACATGCAAGTGGTAAAAGATCTCGCTCAGTTCCTCCCGTCCCATGTAACAATAAAAATGTTGGTTTGCTCTTCTCTTTTCCTTGTTGAAATATATGTTTCATTTTTTTTGCCTCCTCTGTTTTAGTCTAACCTAGACCCTATATGGTTTATGATAACATTTTGAATTGATATCATTGCTTTTAGTGAAATGGATGCTTTTTGCTTCATTCATTTCCTCTGATGGTCATTATAAATGGCCTCTTTACGCAGACGGGCAGCATCCATAATATCAGTTGCTGTACTCTCTAAAATCTCTGTCACCTTTTCTTCAGTAAAATCCTCCGGAAGTAATCCATTGGCAACCATGACGGAAAGCCCCGTTTGAAAAATCCTCATTTTTAATAAAATGTCCATCAGTTCTTCGTCAGTAAAGCCTTCAAGATCTGAATCCTTTTTCATTTGTTCCACAAGGTCGTTACCCAGTTCTTGGTCATAACGCTTCATATAATCGTTCTGTTTCATGACCAGGTCTCTAAATAGCACACTGTACTCCTTAGCAAATCGCAGGCTGGCGATCCCCATATCACGAAACGGACTTCCGGTATTCTGTTCCATCAATATTTGCCTGCTTTTATGAAATGTTTTTTTAATTACCTCCTGTATGAGTTCATCGACATCTTTAAAATTGACGTAAATTGGAGCAATGGAGCTCCCCATTTTCTCAGCCACTTTTCTGATCGTTATGGCATCAATACCTTCTACCTTGGCTATTTCAAAAGCCGTATCAATAATTTGTTCTCTGGAAAACCTTTTTTTAGGTGGCAAGTTGGGTCTCCCCTTTTGTATATCTATATCTTTTATTATATAACATATGATATATATCATATGTTATATAATAAATGTTCATTTTGCAAATTATTCTTAACTATACAATTTAAACTAATATGTTAGGGAATGATTTTGAAGCCCCAAAAAAGAACTCAAGTATTGTTTCCTTGAGTTCTTTGTGAGAAAAACCATAATAATCGGGGTAAGTACACTTTCAAGTATACCTAAATGCTTTTCATGTTTTCCAAAAACAACGGATCCTCTGCTGCCTTTACAATTTCATTCTTCAACATTCCTTCTCAATTTGTTTCGAATATTGCTCAAGTGCTTCTCTGACTCCTGCATTCACAGACGGAATATATTTTTTGTTCACATAAAATTTATACTTCTCGATCAGTCCGAAGGTAAACTAAAAATCACATTCTTTGGTTTCGACATACGACCACATTATGATTATTTGAATACTAGCCCGCCATCCACAATTAAGCATTGACCTGTCACAAACCGGGACCATTCACTAGCAAAAAAGAGTGCACTTCCTGCCACATCTTCAGGCCGGGCAATTCTGCGCAAAGGGGTTTGAGCAATAATCGCTTCTTTTACTTCTTCTTTCGTTTTTCGACTTGCATCTGTAGGGTATACAAGCCCCGGTGCAATACAATTGACAGTAATCCCAAACTGCCCAAGATCAGCAGCCAGATTTTGAGAGTAAGTAAGTAGGGCTCCTTTAGCTGTCGTGTAATCATGATAGGGTACAGTTGGCTTATAGACAAGATCTGAAACCATATTAATAATGCGTCCAAAGCCTTTCGATTTCATAATCGGAATGACATGTTTGCATACATTGTACGTCCCTTTTAGAGAGCCATCAATCTGATGCTGATAATCCTCCCAAGCAAGCTCCCAGGCCATCTTTCTTTGATCAGGATCAAAAGTATACTCATATAAGGCATTATTAACGACAACATCGATTGCATCGAATTCATCAACGATTTGCTGGATCATTTCTTCCATATCTTTCTCATCCGTCACATCTCCCTGACAAGCCATCACTTCTGTATGGTAGGTTTCCATAAAACGGCGGGCCAATTGCTCTGCTCTCTCTTTATTTTTCAGGAAATTAATGATCACAATAGAGCCCTGCTGGGCAAAGGCTTCAGCCATGGCCGCCCCAATTCCACGGCTGGATCCTGTAATCAGCACAACCTTTCCTTTTAAGGATAGATTCATGCCATCACCCACTTCTCATCCCATTTTTTTATTACCAATTCTTGATCAGCTATTATTTCAGTTCTTTCACTAATTCATTTGTGACGATTTCTGCTACATTTACAGGCTTTTCAAGTAAACCGATGTTTAGATAGGTCTCCTCCACTTGTTTAAAAATCTCGACATCTAACCAGCCCGGGCCTTTATCTTTCATTTCATCATTGATTGACGTCTCATTACGGATCTTGATTATGTCCAGGTTGCGCTGCTCATCTTGACCATCAATCGCGTAGTCTGCCGCTATTTTTGCTGCCTCCTCCGGATTCTCCAGCGTATATTTAACACTATCTTTGTACACCTGAAGGAAGCGGACTAACAAATCTCTTTTTTGATTAAATATCTCTTTCGTCACCACAAAAACGTCCGTTGGGGTGTTGAGCACATCTTTGACTTCGATGACATTCACTTCCCCCAAACCCTGCTGCAAAGCATCATACAGACCTGTATCCGTAGCTGCCGTAGCGACAACTTGCTTGTTCATGAGTGGTCCAAAGTTTAATACCCCTGCAGGAACAACATTGATATCCTCTTCGGTCATACCTGCTGAATAAAGCAGTACTTTTAAATTATCATAAGTTCCACTGCTAAGGCTGTATACACCCACATCTTGACCACGCAAATCTTCCACACTGGTGATGTTGCTTTCTTTTAAAGATACGAGATTAAAGACATTCTCAGGATAGATGTTATATATGATCTTCAATTTTTCTCCCTGTTCCATAGCTTGAAGAACTGCCTCTACATTGGCAAAGGCGATATCCGCATTACCGGCTATGATATTTTTGATGGCATCACCACCGCCAGCCCCAGGTACATATTCGAAATCAAGTCCTGCTTCCTCAAACCAACCCTTCTCCTCTGCCACAAATAAATTGCTTTGCTCTACGATAGGCTGGCTCCATGAAGCCATTTTCAATGATTCAAGTTCCTGTTCTTGATGGCTGGTTTGACTGCATCCCACTAACGTAGAAAGTAAACTAATCATGACCAGTAACATCACTATATTTTTCAATAACATGTGTTTCATCGCCATTCTCTCCTTGAGTGATGATATTTTTTAAACAGCAGCTTTTCAGTCCAGTGGATTCCCTCATAGAGGAATAACCCCATGAGCGTTAATAAAATGAAAGCGGAAAAGATTAACGTTGTATCGTATTGCGCTGAAATAATCAAGGCACCCAAGCCTTTGTTGGCCCCGACAAACTCACTGACCACAGCGCCCACAACACTTAAAACAACAGCCACTCTCAGGCCTGAAAAAATATATGGGACAGCCGTAGGCAAGCGTAATTTTAAGAGCGTTTGCCTTTTGCTTGCCCGCAGAGAACGAAACAGTTCAAGCCTCTCTTGATCGACAAAGGTGAGCCCTGTGATGGTACTTTCCAATAATGGAAAGAAGCAAATAAGGGCCACAATGATGATCTTAGGTTCATAGCCAAAGCCAAACCAGGTGGCGAGCAGTGGAGCTAAGGCCAACTTAGGCATCGCCTGAGAGGCAATAAGGTAAGGTTGGATGATATTGCGTACGGTATCTGATTGGGCAATTAGAAATCCTAAGCCGATGCCCATTATCGATCCAAGGATAAATCCCCCTATAATTTCAAGCAGTGTGGCCCAAATATGTGGCCAAAAATATCCATTTAATAGCTGAGTGATTAATTGGGCAAATATGGCCGATGGAGCAGGCAATATGAGCGGGCGTATTTGACAAGCATAAACAATCCATTCCCATATCCCAATAATGCCTACAAAAAGAAGAAGTGAGTAAAAAGAGGGTTTTTTCATCTTGCACTCCCTCTTTCAATTTCCTGGTACAATTCCCGAACAAGCTGGGTGAACTGTGGTTCAAACTTTAGTTCATGATGCCGGGGACGGTCAAACGGGATGGCGTATTCGGCCACAATACGAGCCGGCCGCTCCCCTAAAACAAACACACGGTCAGATAACAATACAGCCTCTTGAATATCATGAGTGATAAATATGGTGGTTGGTTTAAATTGTTGAGACAGACGCTCAAGCTCGTGCTGCATCTGCTCTTTAGTCAGGGCATCTAAAGCAGCAAAGGGCTCATCCATAAGCAGTATCTTTGGTTCCGTGATTAATGCTCTTGCCAAGGCGACTCTGGACAACATGCCACCAGAGCATTCATGGGGATATTTATCCATATCTTGACTCAGACCAACTAAGTCTAGTATTTCTTTAGCCCGGGAAAGCTGTTCTTCTTGTACATGTCCCTGTAATTCATAAGGCAGCAAAACATTTTCAAGCAGAGTTCTCCATTCTAACAGCACGGGTTTTTGAAAAACATAGGTGACTTCGTCTCTGGGGCTGTCTACCTTCTCTCCACCAATTTCTATTTCACCCTCAGTTGGCCTCATCAGTCCCGCAATCATTTTTAGTAAGCTTGTTTTACCACTGCCACTTTTCCCTATCATGCTGACAAACTCTTGTGAATCAATCTTTGCATTCACATGTTTAAGAATTGGCTTTTCCTTTTGAAAGCATAAACTGACATCATTGATAACTACTTCCATCACTACCGCTCCTCACTAATCCCTGTAAGGATCATACCGGTCGATCATGTTTTCTGCTGATCCCTCCACATCACACCACCTGACCAAATCAGCTAAATGAAGTCGCCCATCATGATGCCAACCCGGTTGGGGTTCCGTCATTTTACCTAAGGCACAAATCCTGTTAACGCCGCTTTCACCGAGCATTCGAATGACAGACCTGAATTTAGATGGCCCACAGGCCACACCAACGGTTTGCACGAATGTGCGGATCCCCTTGATTTTATGCGGGAGATCATCCAGATCGTCTAATGGTACAACCGTGACAACCCTGTTTAATACAGACAAAGGAAAGAAGGCTTCCGTATCATTTTCTTCATTGTAAAGAACGGTCCAGGAGGTGTCTCCCTTACTCACTAACAACTCAATTTTTTGTGAAGAATAGCTTTGGAATTCTGCTTTTGAGCGGAATGATAAAATCGCTTGGTTTTCCACTTCTGTTAACTGGGCACGGGGCATTTTGTATTGAAATCGATCCATTTCCTGAGCTAACATACGGGCAAAATCCCTGGGAGAAATTTTCCCGCCCTTTTCGACATAGAAGACATGGGGAGATAAACAGCCTTGTTGATCAAACCAGGAAACATCGTGAGCTGCCAAATGTGCTGTTTCCCATGCTGTCGTCCCTTCTAAGCACTCATTGGTAATAAGTCCAAAACTTACTTTATGTCCATGGGGCACAAACCTTACATCATGAGGAACTCTGGCCTTGACCGCTTGGATTGTATGCATACTGCCATAGGCAATAACAGCCTCTGAACTTTTAAAAGCAATCTCCTCCAGTTCAGCTTGGCCGCCCTTCCACCACACGATGGCCAACGTTGCGGCCATTTTGGGTTCAATTTTTTCAAGTGTTTGGGCAAAAAGCACAGGAAATAAAGGCTCAGCTGAAGAGACCTTTCCCAGTGTCGCCGATTTTAGAATCATTCCAGCAGCCATGCTCCACAAGGGAAGTGCGGGAACATTGCCAGAGAAAATGTGAGTGGTACACTGTGGCCCATAAGCTTTAAGCAATCCCCCTGCTTTTCTGGGCCTAAATTCATCCAGGATTAACGGGTTAGGGAAATCTTCCTCCACCATTCGTTGGAGTTTTTCCTTGCGAAATAAGCGTAAGTATTTTGTTAAAAACAGTCTGATCATTTCTGAATTATAACCTGTGATGACCGGGAGATATTCCTCAGCCATTTGTCTAAGCTCAAATTGCGGGTTTAACCATGATTGTACAGCCTCATCAATGACCTCGATGATATCATTGACCCTCATCCGCTTTAACCCACGTTCACGATTAACTTTAATCTGCTCCATAATCAACTTCAGCTGTTCAGGTGTTAACTGAGGCACCTGAAGGGAAATGTCCTTCCCGTGATGAGAAAATACAAGGGTTTTTCTTGCTAACGATCGCTGCAGATCCTCTGGCAGATTACAAGGCAAATAAAAAGAGTCTATAGTCGGACTCATGCTTGTCTCCCCTTTGACTGCGACACCTATAAAAAATAACTACATCTGTCTTGACGCAAGGAACTCCTCTACGGCCAAAGAACATCCCTTTGCTTCAGCTCCTGTTGCCCTGCCCAACAGTTCAAAGCCGTTCAGTGTAGATCTGCCCATATCTTCTGTCATGATGGCTAGAACCGAGTTGAGATTGGCCAGATCATAATGGACAATAATGCCTTGTTCACCGCAAGGTTTAGGTTTATAAGTAACTGGATCGATCACCAAGGTTCTAACCCAGTGAGGTGGTACCTTTACATTGTTCACACTTTCGGTCTGATTGGCGGTATGATCTGCGTTAACTGCATGATACAGGTTTTGGTCATAAAACTGGGAGCTTAATTCTGTCATGCCATACATGTTAACACAATACGCTTCAGGTATGGAGAATAAGATGCTCATCTCTTGCTTAAACTGGTGCGGCAAAATCTCTCTGGACCGTCCTTTGGCTCCCCCGGTATCCATCACCCTGCTTCCTTGAGGCAGCTTAAAGGTTAATCCCTCTTGTTTACAATGATCTAAAAAATGAATAAATGAAAAGGTCGCTCCTATCACAAGGACAGGCTCATCCTTTTGCTCACTCGCTCTTAACATATCGATAAGCAAGTCCAAATCAAAATGGTTACTCTGAACCACATAGCGGCTATCCTCAGTTCCGAACATATCTAGCGCCAGCCTTAAATAATGAGCTAAAGAAGAATTGGGCATATCTTCTTCAGGAGGGAATAAAATGGCCATTTTGATTTGTTCCCTATCCGGCAAGATATTTGGTTTAAAGTAACGTTGCATCGACAAATCATAAATGTCTAAATCCCGATGATAATGTTTCCCCTTTTTTGCTGGGTTCGTCGTCCCACTGGTCATAAAAATTGCTTCCGCTTCTTCTATCGGACAAGCTGACAAAATGGCTTCTTTAAAAGCGTTAATCGGTACAGCTGGTATCTCGGTAAAGTGTTTGACGGAAACAGGGGATACCCTGCGTTTGCGGCAAAATTTCCGAAAAGCCTGATTATGCTCATATTGAAAAGCAAACAAAGACAAAGCCAACTGATTGAATTCTTCTTCTGAAGCTTGATCCTGTAATATAAAATCCCTCACCTTTTCTTTTATTGATGAATAGGCTTCATTCATACACACACCTTCTTTCTCTCATATAAAGCAATTAAAAAACCACTTCTTAATCGAGAAGTGGTTAATCGTAAAATACATGGCTTGTATACATATATCTTACATCAACCACTTCCCTACGCTGCTATGATGCAGTTCAGGTTCAAAGGGTTCTAAGGCTAAACACCTTAATCTCAGCCTGATTCGGCTCCCCTAGTGGTTATATCTAATATTTAGTTTACTTAAGCTTATCATAATCAAATGGAATGTCAACACATCCCCCCTCATGGGTGAAAAATATTCAGTTTTTAAAGTATTTATATAAACAAACCTCTATGTAAGAAATCGTATAATAAAACTTAAATGTTAAAGCGTTCGATTTGCTCATACTGATGGTATTTATATAATATATTCCTTTGTCTTTCTCCAATCAGATCAAAGTGTGGATATCTTGGATGTCGGTCAATCCATTCGGGGGCTAAACCTTCCTTATTACCCCAGACAATCAATTTGTCTATGTCTGCACAACCGACTTTGGTCACTGTTTTAATATGAGGGTACTTAGGGTGAACCCAATAATGAGTAATAAAAGCAATTTCCCCATTTGCAACCTTGTGTTTCCAAATGTCTAACTCTTTTCTGTTGATGCCAAAAGCCATATCTTCATTCACCCACCGTATAACTTTATCATACTGTTTCCACTTTCATTACTCACGAAGGAGAATATTGAGCATTATAGCTGTGATTGTATTATAGCTGATCTATCATTAGAATGGAATTTTTGGAGGAACAGGGGGCAAAACAGATGCAATTGAGAGGCATTTAAGGTAAAGTGAGACATATATATGATCACAAAATGTTTTGAAGGGTGAGAAAAATGGTAAAAAGGTTTCCTCCACAGCTTGCCGGCCAGACGGTGTTGCCCGTGATCGCGGCTCCCATGTTTCTTGTTTCCAGTCCCAAATTGGTCATTGAAAGTTGTAGAGCTGGCATCATTGGCTCATTCCCTTTGCTCAATGCCCGGACGGCACATATTTTAGAGGACTGGATGCAAAACATAATTGAAGAACTGGAAAAAGCACGCCGGGAAAATCCGGAGCGGCGTGTGGCTCCCTGGGCAGTTAATCTTATCGTGCATCGCACGAACAAACGTTATGAAGAAGATTTAGAACTGATTAAAAAGTATCAGCCTCCGATTGTGATTACCTCTCTGGGTGACCCGGCCCCTGTTGTCAATGTTGTACATACATATGGCGGGCTTGTTTTTGCGGATGTGGCCAACCTTGTTCATGCCCGAAAAGCAGCCGAAAAAGGGGTTGATGGACTTATCCTCGTCTGCAACGGGGCTGGCGGGCATGCCGGAACAATTAACCCCATGGCCTTTATGGGTGCAGTTAAGGAATTCTGGGACGGTATCACTATTCTTGCCGGTTGTATTTCCAGCGGCCAAGATATTTTGGCAGCAGAAGTACTCGGTGCAGATTTTGCCTACATGGGAACGCGTTTTATTGCCACGCACGAAAGTTTTGCCAACTCAGATTATCAAAAAATGCTAATAGAATCCAGCGTGGAAGATCTTATTTATACTGATGCGTTCAGCGGAGTGAAAGCCAATTATCTCATTCCCAGTATTGTCAGAGCAGGGCTTGATCCCGCACATTTGAACAAAAAGGAAACCGTCGACTTTTCCAAACTGAACCAGTCTGAAGCAAAAGCCTGGAAAGACATCTGGTCCGCGGGACAAGGGGTCAGTACCATTAAAGAGGTGCTGCCCGTTGCCGAATTGGTGGAAAGACTTCGAGCAGAATATCAGCAGGCACTTGCCTCTTTATGTTCTAAACGTTCAAACTAAATAAATGAATTAATGTTAACGTTGTCATGAAAAAGTCACTTCCTTTTGGAAGTGACTTTTTCATCAGGATAATCACTTACTGATAAACATTTGTGTCCAGTAATGACCGTTTTCATTGTAGCCCACACCAATGTGCGTGAAATTTCCATTTAAAATATTGGCTCGATGTCCTTCACTATTCATCCATGCTTGAACAACGGCCTCAGGAGTTGGCTGACCCTGGGCAATGTTTTCGGCTGCTGCATTAAACGAGATACCGAAGTCTCTCATCATATCGAACGGTGAACCGTAAGTAGGGCTAGTATGGGAAAAATAATGATTGGCTTGCATGTCATTGGACTTTTCGCGCGCAACGCGATTCAAAGCTGCATCCGTTTGCAAGTCTGACAATCCATTCCTTCTTCTTTCAGCATTTGTTAATTCAATGACTCGGGCTTCAATCTCACTTACACCCTCTGCTACTTCCGGCTGAGTTGTGGTTTCCGGCTGTTCACGCTGCTCAGGCTGCTCTTGTGCGGGCGCTTGTGGTGGCTGCTGTGGCGTACCTTGTCGCAGTCTTTGTACAATATCTTCCGGTGTCAGCCTTGTTGTACCTTCTGGGACCAGCCGAGCAACCTGTTCTGGTGTCAGCCGTTCTGCACCTTCTGGTATTAATCGGGCGATTTCTTCAGGGAGTAACCGGGCAATATCTTCGCGAGTAAGCCGAATATCCGCATGTTGTCCATCAACAATGATGAAGTCATATTTGGCATGTTGAATTTGAACAGGTTTCGTATGAGGAAATTGGTCACTGGGTATTGTTGTACTTTCACTTGATATTTGGCCAAGCGGCCCCTCGGAAGCCAATGGCTCTTCTTTCGCCTGCAGGCCTTCAATATAGGCATCATCAATAATCCTTGAATCTTGTGCCTGATCACCTGCATTGGTACAGGCAACAATACTCAGTAAAAGTAAGCTGGCAACGTATAAAGGTATCCAGTTTTTGCTCATGATCAATGCCCCTTTTTTTGATATTTGATTTACCATTATTGTTTCATGTTGTTAACAAAGTATATGTGTCAATTATTTCTAAAAGGGGCATTAAAAAGCTAAGCCCTGAAAAACCAGGATTTACTTTTTTGTGCATGTTTATATATTTTTTAATGCATCAGCAATTGGTGTCTCACCTGATATAATATCAAAACCCCGCCTAAAGGTATGCTCCTCGTTAAGTGTTGCAACAATGGTGGCTGCGACGTCCTCACGTGGAATCGATCCTCTCTCAAGTTCTTCCCCGGCAGAAATTTTTCCTGTTCCCGGTTCATTAAGCAGGGCACCTGGGCGGATAATGGTATAATTGAGCTGAGTGGACATCAGCATTCTATCTGCATAATGCTTTGCTGCAAAGTAATGCTTAATCCCCTCCCACCATTTCTCCCTGATATGGGCAGAAAGAGCGCTGACCATAATAAACCGTTTGATTTCTGCCTGTTCGGCTGCTTCTATCGTTTTCACTGCTCCGTCAAGATCGACAAGTATCGTTTTATCCGCCCCTGTATGACTACCCGATCCCGCCGTAAAAACAATTGCTTCACATCCCTCTGCTGCTTTCGCTATTTCCTCGACGCTGCCTTCCAAATTGGCTACGACGGTTTCTACGCCTTGTTCTCTAAAGGTCACCGCTTGTTCCTCTTTTCTGACCATCGCACGGACATCATGTTCTTCGCTGTTGCTTAATAAGCGAACGAGATGCCGGCCAATCTGCCCCTTTGCTCCAACGACCAACACTTTCATCACTTACACTCTCCTTTCGCTGGTTTATTTTGAGTACATTCTGCTTCATACTATTGGCAAAATGCTTTCATCCTATCCAATTTTTTTGATTAAGCTGAAAAAGCTTGGCAATCATCACTTTTGGTTTACCGGTGATTGTTTAGTGTTCAAAGGCTCTAACATGGCTTCGATTTGTTCCCGTTGATTTTCAAAGTAAGGGGGTAAGGCCAGATGTTCACCTAAATGATCAAACGGCTCATCCACTTCGAAACCTGGGCCGTCAGTGGCTAATTCGAATAATATTCCATTGGGTTCTCTAAAATATAAGGATTTAAAATAATAGCGCTCGACAATGCCCGAATTGGGGATTCTTAATTCTTTCAGCAGTTCAGCCCAGTGCTTAAGTTCCTCTCCGTCTTCAACCCGAAAGGCCACGTGATGCACACTGCCGCGCCCTTGGCTTTCACGTGGCAGATCCGTGCGTTCTTCCAGATGAACTTCTGCCCCTGTCCCCCCTTCTCCAGTTTCAAACACTTGAATATCTAGTCCCCCGCTTATAACGGACGGATATGTCCTTGCTTCACGAAAACCTAATACATCAGTTAACATTTTGGCGGTAAGCTCAAAGCTGGAGACGGTCAATTTAACGGGCCCCAAGCCGACAATTCCATATTCTTGAGGAACAGGACTTCTATCCCACGGTCTTCCCCCTGCCACACCCACATTGTCTTCATCTGAAACAAGGACCAGGCGTTGCCCTTCAAAATCGCGAAATGCTAGTGTTGCCCGACCGCTATGGTACGAGATTTCATCGTGTTCAATCCCAAGCTGTTCAAAGCGGTTCTGCCAATACTGCAGTGACTCATCATCTGGCACACGTAATGATGTAGCCGAAATACTGTTCGTCCCCTGGTATGTTTGTCCGGCATTGAGGATTTCAAAAAACGTTAAGTCGGTACCTGGATTTCCCCTTTCATCCGCATAGAATAAATGATAAACCGAAGGATCATCCTGATTGATGGTCTTTTTCACCAGACGCATGCCAAGTGTTTTGGTATAGAACTCGTAATTTTTCTTGGCATTGGCCGTGATAGCAGATACGTGATGGATTCCTTTCAGTGGTCTCAGCTTCATGAAAATCATCCCTTTCGTTTGTCATTAGTGTTAACGCCGTTGAGCTTTTTATGTTTGTTCAGGGTGCTGACCGAGATACTGCTTTTTGTTCCAGTTCATACACCATGGCCAAAACCTCAGCTATGACCGCATAAATTTCTTCCGGAATTTGCTCATTCAACTCAAGTTTACTTAACAGCTCTACCAAGGAAGGATCTTCATAGATGGGTATACCATGTTGGCTGGCCAGTTCAATGATTCGCTCTGCAACGAGTCCAGTTCCTTTTGCTTTAACGACAGGTGCATCGTGCTGCTCAGAATCATATTGCAATGCCACAGCCTTTTTAAGCGGTTCGCTTTCTCTATTCATATGCGAATATCAACTCCTTGATAGTGCCCCCAAATGAGGGACGGTTTTGCTTGATCCGGTGCACGGCGCAAAACTTGCCACTCTTTGGCCACCAGGCTGGAGAGCTTGTATTGATGGGAGGCCAAACCTTTTTTAATCGCAGGTTTGTATTGGTCCAGCCAGCTTTGTTGGATAAGATCATTGAACAACTTAATTGATACCCACCGGTTTTGCACCTGTACATCCACACATGTTTCCCCTAGGCGTTGCAGGTTAACATATATTAACAATCGGCAGTGCTCGGAGCTAATCTTGCCCTTTTGGTTTGTATATCCTTGCAGTTCCCCATATACTGAGTCGGGTCGTCCGTGTTGGCGGACGAGAAGGTGAAACACCATGAAGGATACGGGCAAGGCAGAATCTCCCTGCATTAATAGGTGTTGTCCTGCCAACTGGTACAAAATATTTTCAGCCTGTTTACGGGCAGACTGGTTTAACGTGGTATCTTTTATCCAGTTCTGTAGAAGTACTGATAAGGTCAGTTGGTTGGGAGCGGTTTCTTGTGCAGCACTTGTTGGGAGATGTAAAGATAACCGTTGGAAATAATCTTTTAATTGTCCTGCACTAAACTGGTGTACAGGCAAGCGGAACAACAGTGCTTGCAAGACCTCACGTTCATCCTCCCCCACCATCCCCATTAATTGAGCAATGGACTCTTTTAGATTTGGTTGGTGAAGAAACATGTCAATGGCACGAACAATACCAGGACTTGGTGGCCAACCATTCTGCAGGGCCAACAGCACAGCCTGCTGCTGCTTCTCTCCTCGCCCGACCAGTGCCAGGGTCTCTTGTACTTGTTGGAACACTGAGCGATTTAAAGGAAGGTGATGGGAAACAAAAAGTTGAACTAACTGGCGGTTTGAGGGCGTGTCAGAGATCCCTAGCCAACGTAGCAAGGGCTGCCAATCCTGGTCCGTATTCCGGCGTGGAGTGGTATCATAGGAAGAATCGTGGATTAATTTTAAAATGACAGGCCTCGATACTGCTTGGACTTGAAACCATTCGCTTTGACCTGTACTCAGGGGAACTTCCAAGCGGGCCAACACCTTGAACTTCCCAAGTTGGACCCAGGCTGTTTGCTGAGGCAAAAGCTGAATGATCCTGCCCTTTAACACCTGCCCAGGACGCAGGATAAAATGATTGTTTGTAGTAATGTCATTTAAGTGGTTTATGAGTGATGAAACCCAGGGTAGGGACATTGTGAGTGGGCACTCCCTTCTGAATGGAGTGAATTCATCAAAAAGGGCATTGCCCCTTGCTTTAATTATTAGTACATTTTCGGGAAAAAGAAAAAAATATCCTTCCAAGTTGAGAAATTTTAAGTCATACAGATTTATAATGTTCGGAGACCGTTTTTGCTTCCCGGTGCTCCATGAACCACAAAACACAGGCACTGATAATGAAAAGCCCGCACGTCACATAAAAGACAACCGGTATCCCATAATAGGCAGCGATCAATCCACCAATCACAGGACCCAGCGCATTCCCCAGAAAACGGAAACTTTGCTTATAGCCCAGTATTTCACCCTGAATAGACAATGGTACCACTTGCCGGACATAGGCCGTTTGACAGGGAATGATGCCGCCGATCGTCGCCCCGAGCAGGAACCGCAAGATAACCAATTGCCAAACAGACGTTACAAAAGCCTGGGGCAGATAAACCACAGCCGTCAGGATGATAAGTATGATTAGTATTTTCTCATAGCCAAAGCGATCTCCTATCTTTCCCCACTGTCTGGCAAACAGTAAATTGCCCAAGCCAGCGGCTGAGAAGGCCATACCTGCCAAGAAAGCCAAGTTCTCCGGTCCGGTTAATTCACTGACATATAAGGCGAGCAGTGGCTGAATCGCGAAGTGAGCCACATGGACCAGCATGGCAATCAGCATCATTGTCAATAAGACCGGTGTAGTGACGATGTATTTGACTACCTCACGCATGCTGTACTTTTTATTATCTTTTTCGGAGGTGGAAGCCACCCGCACCTCTTGAACACCAATCACAACAAGCAAAGCAGCAATACAGGTTGCCACTGAGGTCAGTATAAACGTATAAGTGAAACCAAACCAATCAGCCAACAGACCACCGATTAGGGGGCCCAGTAAAGCACCGGATACATTGCCTGTTTGTAAGCTCCCTAGGGTTTGGCCAGCAATCTCCTTGGGTGTCTGTGCAGCTATGAAGGCTTGAGCCATGGGTATAAACCCGGCAAACAAGCCCATAAATAAACGCACAATAAATAATAAAGATACAGAGTGAACCAATCCCATTAACAGAAGGCACAAGGAAACCCCAAAGCCAAGAATGATCAATACAATCTTCCGTCCATATCTGTCCCCGATACGCCCCCATACAGGAGAAAATAAAAAAGCAGTGACAAAGGTCACGCCAAACACCAATCCCGCCCAGCGCTGTACTTGCGCTTCAGTATATGTTCCCATTGTATCGATCAACAAAGATAGAAATGGCAGAATCATGGTTAAACTACCGGCGATTAAAAAGTTGGCAAACCACATAATGCTTAAGTTGCGTTTTTGAACTTCGATGACCAACCACCTTCTTCTGTTCTTATAAACCTTTCGTTTCAATTTACTACAGAGGGTATAGATAACTGATCCATTCTCACATGTTCCCTAAATATGATTTAATTTGTCAGGATTCATAATAATATATATTTCTTTTATCTGATTGTTTAGTACTTTATAACTAATCACACTATGCACCTTATCACCAACATAATTGACAATTCCGGGAATTCCATTTATATTTTCTATTGAAAAATGGAATTCAACAGGTGTTTGTCTCTTTACACCTAACAGAAACATGATCACCCGATGTGATGAGACAACAGGACGGATAGCTGCTGATACTTTTCCTCCTCCGTCAGAATACAAGGTCACATCTTCGGAAAGCAGCTGGAGAAGATTTTGTTTATCCTCTAGGTTTACAGCCCTTACAAACTCCATTAAAAGTTGCTTGTCAGCATCATAATTAATAACCGGATCGGGAGCTTCGGCCGCTATTTTTTGCTTTGCTCTGCTGAAGATTTTACGACAGTTCGTTTCCGTTTTCTCTACAATGTCTGCAATTTCTTTGTAATCTAAATCTAATACTTCTCTTAAAATGAATACCGCTCTTTCCACCCCAGATAATTTTTGCATAATCGTTAAATAAGCAATAGAAATATAATCTGCGTTAACTAATGAATCAAGTGGGTTGGTTTCCTCATCCCGAAATACCAGAGGTTCAGGGAGCCAGGGGCCAACATATACCTCCCGTTGTTGATTTGCTGACTTTAAGTAATCTAAACAGCGATTGGTAATGACTTTGCACAAATAAGCGCGGATATTTTTTATTTTCTCAGTCCTTATCTTTTCCAGTGTCAGAAATGTATCATGTACCATATCTTCCGCATCTGTCACTGTTCCCAACATGCGATACGCTAATGAAAATAGCAGCGGCTGGTACCGCTTATAAAGTTCCTGAATGTCTATAAACCACACCTCCCCTCCGTGTGCTATCTTTAATTATACTTAAAGCTGCCTGTTTTGCACTTGATAAAGCTGCATCAGCCAGCATATATTTATCACTTAACCAGTCTCCTGCAACATAAAGACCGGGAAGTACCCTATCTAGAACTTGCAACTCATTCAGCCGTTCTTTTGTATTATTGTCAGGTAAAGCATGAGAGACAAGCATACGTGGGAGAAAACGACTGGTGATCACCTCTTTTTGCCAACCTGGTTGAAGAAGATCAAGAAACGCCTCCAGTTCTTTCTTTATTTTTACAGGCTCGTATTCTTCGTTGACATCTAAATATTTGTAAACATGAACCACCATTTGATGCTTATGCCTACCCAATTTAGCTCCACTGGAATGATTGGAGAAATAAAGGGATTGGTCAATACATAAAGCAAATGAAATACGTGGAGAAGGCAATTGGTTGAATACAATATCCAAACTTGCCCCAAATACGGGTTTGAATTGGTTGAGCACCGTCAATGCTTCCTTTTCTTTTGCCGGAAGTAACTCATATGTGTGAGCAGGAGAAATCGTTGAAAGTACATGTTTTGTTGTGATCACTTTGTCATTCAAAACACCGACAGTTATTTCAGGATAAGCACCATTGATGCTTGTCACTTGATGTTGGTTCAGAATAGTGGCCCCGCTTTGCATGGCCCGCTTTGCCAAACCGTCAACAATTTGCTGCCAACCCCCATTGACATACAAAACGCCATGCATGGAAAGCTTTAGTTGTTCCAGAACGATCCTGGCAGTGACAAGTTCGGGGTTGCTGCAATAAGTGGACAGTCTGCACAAGCAGTAAACGTAATCTCTAACCCTTGGCGATGATATTTCCCGCTCGGCCCAGCTCTGTAAATTTTCATTCTCTGCAACTTTGGCTGCTATCTTTGGTAACAGAAGTATCAGACGGATCATTTCTTTCTTTTCTTTCCATGTGAAATAAGAGGTTGACAGTAAGGACAGAGGTGTTAGGGGAAGTCTGAATGTTCGGCCCCGGTCAACTAATGTTCCTTTCAATGCCGGAGTGCCGCCCGGATGGGAGATGCCCAACTCATTCAACACTTTCCTGCCGGCTCCCCTTTTGTAAAGAGCATGAGGCCCTAGATTGAGAAAGCACCCTTCCTTCTCAGTTGTGCCAGCCCGGCCTCCCAAATGTTTTGATCTTTCCAGAACTAAAACCTTCTTTCCAGAGCGCGCAAGAATACAAGCAGCGGTTAGTCCTGATAATCCCCCGCCTATCACCACTACATCCCAGTTGATATCTGTTACAGACATTTTCTTTTGCGTCATCAAAAAGCTCCTTTCGTCATATCTTTTCAATACTATGACGGTTAAGGTGGATATTTTGTGACACAAAAAAATTAAATGTTTTGAAACTGGTTAAGTGATGGAGATAATAAACAGCCCTCCATACAGAGGGCAATTGTTTACTTTAGCTTTTTTACTTTGATCTGATTAGGATCAAGGCCATTGCCTAGTGAACCGTACACATGGCCGCGGTGCGGGTCGATTAATTCCTTGGCTTTGTAATAAATCCGCGGTGTTTTCCACAATGTGAGCAATGCCTTGAAGAGCGACAGTTCATGATAGCGGTCCGGCCATCTCTTCTTGATCTCTTTCTTAACCAAGGGATAGTACTTCGGATTCATCGCAGGGAACAAATGATGTTCCGTGTGATAAGAAAAGTTAAAATGAAGCACGTCTACCCATTTGGGAACGGTAACGGTGAGTGTGTTAGCCAGAGGGTCATTAACAGGCACCAGCGGATTAAGGCGGTGGTTTGTTGAGATATAGGCAATAAGGATGAAGTTGGCTATTAACAGCGGTATCAAAAAAGCAAACAGCCACTTTTCAAATCCAATCAGGACTAATAACCCAATCCATGTTGACCAAGGCAGAACCAATTGCGTAATCACCTTCAGCCTGGCTCTCTGCTTAAATTCCCGGACATAGCGGAAAAACATACGTAACGAATGGACAGTGAAGGTCAGGGAAAAGCAAGTAAAGCTGATCGTTGAACGAAACCACATGGGTAATTTATAGACCCATTTCATATACGGACGTTGATAAAACTGCTCCAAACTGGCCCAGGCATCGGGATCTGTCTCCTCATGTTGAGTATGAACATGGTGTTCGATGTTGTGCCATTTCCTCCACAATTTTGGCCCCGTGCACAATGGCCATAGCGCAATGGCGCCTAGTACATTACGGAGCCAAGGTGTCCTGACCACTGAACCATGCAAAATCTCGTGCCCCAAAAAACCAATACCGGCGAAACTGAAACCTAACACAAAAGCCAACAGCACATTGATCCACCAGTGAAGATCCACAATGGTAATCAATAAGATGCTACTCATGATAATGGTGAGGTAAACGGCGCCACCCCATAATCTCCCAGGCACAGGCTGGAAAGCTTCCCGGGGAAGATGGGGGGAGATCCTGGCCGCATACCATCCAAAGCTGCGAAGTTCTTTCATTAACGTTCTCCTTTTAACAAACTTTAAAGTGTAAAAAACGACTCTCTTATCATGTTAACCTATCTACGCTTATTTTGCACCTCTTATTTAAATTTTTCGCAAATATGGTGAATGAGACCTACACATCAGGGCATAAAAAATGACGCTGACCACGATGGCCAGCGCAGCAACTTATTTGCGAGGCGAATTGAACATTTTCAGCAGATCAGGCAAACTTTTGGGAATTCGGTCGTTCATGATGGCCTTAACGATAAACTCCTCTTTGTCCTTGGAGACCGGGATATTAACCATGCGGGATATTTTGGCAATCAGTTTGCGAATTGTTTTTTCATCTTTTAAATTTGCTTTTTGTAACGAATTAGCCAGTTTAATGATCTCGCCCATATCCACATTGGTTTGTTGTTCAATATTGTCAAAAAGCGGGTTTTTTCTTTTCATCTGTTTCTCCTCCCTTCTCCATGATGTCCTTAAACATAAAACCCCTTGTACTAACAGTTTATGAAGCAGAACAAAAATGGAAAGGGAGGCAAATATGGATTTATACTAATTTTCTTTACTGAATAGGTCACACTCTACGCTCCACCGTTCCACCGGCGAATGACGTTGAAGGGTAAAGATAAGTTCCCTTGTTTCTTTGCCACGGTCCTTCCAGTACAATTGGACCTTGACAGGGATTTGCATGAACAGCAGGTCATGCGCAGGTTCTTCTGTCAATGTGGAAATCTTGGTCACGTAATGGAGCTCTGTCAATGTGTTACGGATGGCAGCCTTATCATCTTTTAATACTGATGGAAGTAACTGCTTGAGTAAGTACTCATCCTGCTGGTTAAGAGCCAGGATAAAAATATCCACCAGTTCGTATGGATCGGCCTTGTCCAAGTAATCCGCCAAATGTCCGGCCGCTTTATGAACCATAACCTGGTGAGTGGGATCTACCCGTTTAGTGCGGTGTGTTGTGCTGCCCAAAAAGTGAATGCAAAAGTGGCCTGGGAAGCCATTTTTTAAGGCGCCTCTGCCATGCGGCATTCCATGCATGGATGCTGCAATAAAGCGGTTATTGATTTTAACAAGGATTGCCCTTCTTTTCCAGCTCCACTTTCCCTGATAAATCTCTCTCATTATCTTGGTATCGTGATAAGTGAGGGGTTGTACGTCTGCATGTCGGCTTCCTGCCCGGCGCTGAGCCCGGAAGCGCAACCCTGTATCGAGATCAATAATGTCAAATACCGCTTTGCGGGGGAGCAAAGATTGTACCTCTTCCCACATGAGCGGTTCGCCGTAATGTTTTTGGCTTAATAAATGGATATAAGAATGCAGCAGTTTGCGGGTCTCAGTACTAACCTGCAGTAGTTGGTGACCTGTGACGTCAAAGACGTAGCCTTGCTCATCAGCCAGGTAATGGGTTGTTTTCCCATCAGCGTAAAGGGTAAGGTAAGCTGCCGGGAGGTCACAGGTTCGTAAAGCACGCTGAAAGGAGCGGTTCCGAAAACGATCAACCCAACGGGGGTGCTCGATGATAAGGGCCGTGGAAAAGTGTGCAGTAGGGGAAGACTTGACAGTAATGGTTAAATAAGAATTTGCAACAGGATCAGCATGAGAGACTGCTTGAGTGATGGAGGGAGATCCACACAGTCCTAACACAAGCAGGCAGCAACTCCAGATGACGGCGTGACGAATCATGATGTTCACTCTCTTCACCTTACATCGATGGGTTTAAAGTTAATCTCATTTTAAGATAGGGTTCCATATTGGTTCCAGGATTATTCCAAAAAAACGCCCATCTTATGTGGGCGTTCCGTTCCTGATTAACGTGTTATTAGCGGTGTAAGATTGAACTCACCTTTTTACCCAGCAGGTAAGCGGCAAAGGCATAAGCCTCAAGCTGATCCCTCACTTTGGCCATACCGAGGGGAGGATCGATCACCTGCAGCTGATAAGGTTTCGCTTCAAGTTTATCATAGAAGGCTCTGCGCAAGAAGGAGCTTGTCTCATTTAACCCATGCTTGCCTCTGTACATCACCTCATAAAAGGAGATGAAGCCGTGCATCACACCTCTGTAACGCATTGCCTCCACGGTTACCCCGAACTCGGACAGACGCTCAGCATAAGCTTCTCCCTCGTCGCGGAGAGGGTCAAATTCAGCCGTGATGATCAATGCTGGAGGCAAACCGGAAAGATCTTCAGCATGGAGGGGCGATGTATAGGGACTGAACCACATCACTTCTTGCGGCGTGTATTTTTCACGGGCCAAATACATCACCTGGCGTGACAGCAAAAAATAGCCGCTGTCATAAAATTCCCGTGAAGGAAGAGATACTTCCTGGAATGTGGTCACCGGATACAGCAAAACCTGCGCTTTCAGTTCAGGCCCCTGCCTGTCACGGGACATGGCGGCCACAACAGTGGCGATATTGCCGCCCGCACTGTCTCCTGCCACGGCGATGCGGTTCGGATCCCCGTTAAGTTCCTCCGCTTTTTCCACTGCCCACAGAAGAGCTTCATAGCTGTCTTCGATGGCTGTCGGGAACGTATAACTGGGAGCCACCCGGTATCCCACCGAAATGACAACGCTTTGGGTCTGGACGGCAAGTGAACGGGTAACATTTTCGTGGGTGTCAATACTGCCGTAACCTTCAAGGAAAGCGCCCCCGTGATAATACAGAATCATAGGATAGGGCCCTTCTCCAGAGGGACGGTGAATACGCACGGGAATGGTTGTCCCATCTGAAACAGGAATCTGTTGATCAAATTTGTCTAACATTGAACTCCCTTTATTGGCCAGTATGCGGGGAGGACTCATATCAAGCGTCACCAAATTGTGATTGATGGCATGCAATATCACAGCGGTTTTGGGCGGCAGCTTGCCTTGTTCCGTTGACGCCCAATACTGGACAAAACCAATGATAGTCAACAAGACAACAACAGCAACAAGAACGATACCGATACATAATTTTTTGATAATTGCAAACAATTTCAGGTTAAGCTGTCAACTGGTTGGACAGCGTTGCCCTCCTCTCGCTGTTAAACTCAGATGTTGTCAGGCTGACTGCAGCCCTATTTCCTTGGTATTAATATTATATCAAAATAACAACACTTGTTACGGATTAATTTTGTCCAATCATTTCCATCTAAGCTCAGCTGTAACCCATTATAACAAATAAAAAAGCCCCACTAAGAATCGTGGGGACATGCAAACTTAAAAAACGTCATGTCACAAGCCGGCTGAACGCTGCAAGCGCTTGGCTATTTCAATGAAGTCTTCTTTAGAAATACCAGGAGCAAATTCTTCTGGCAATGCTTCAAGATCAGGGATCGGTGCTCCTTCAGGTGTCCCTTGAATCACTTCTAATGGTTTGCCATCGAGGGGATGTTTCCCTTTCCAGATCAGGGCAATATCCTTATAATCCGTATCACTGAACGTATATAAACGGCGGTGAACCCCTTGCTCTTCATATTTTCGTGCTGTTTCAAACACACGATTCTCCAGATTAGGGATGGGGAGCATTCTAGTCATATCGACACCGGTGATGATTTCAATCGCTTTGGCATAGGCCATAATATGAACACCGCCGCGTACAAGCAGATAACCAATCAACTCCCGTGCCACCGGGTGATCCGTCATTTCATATACCCGCATTTTGTGGGTTCGGGCACCGCATTCTAGGAAGAAATTGTGCAGCAGATCCAGCAAAAGGTTGCCGCTGTTAAAAACATAATCCCCATTCCAAGCTTTTCCCATTGAATCACCAGGAAGGGCCGTTTGGGCATTGACAATAAAGTGATAGGTGTTACGTTTGTCAACAGCGTTACGCATCGGCGCAATATCTGGATCGCCAGGAAAAGTGGTTCCGGTCAGCATCAGGTTGATTGTATAAGAAACCAGCTCCACATGGCCCACTTCTTCCGCCGTAATACTGGCCACCAAATCATAAAAAGGTCTCAACTTCTTTTTTTGCCTGAAATTGAAAGACTGAAATAAATAATTGTTCAGGGTGGACATCTCACCAAACCGTCCGCCTAACAGTTCCTGTACTGCTGCGGCAGCGTTTGCATCGGGATGGTCAGGAACAGGCAGTTCAATCGCGAGCTTGTTAATGCGTTTAAACATGGTGATCCCTCCCATAATCACTCACACTTACAGTAATTATGATTATGAGCGGTCAAGTTTGTCTGATGCCAACAATTAATTATGTTTCTGCTGTCATTGTATGTTGGGATTGATGGTAATCTTGCCGAAAAGCCACCTGGGGCATAACCCAAACAATCTGCTGTGTGCGAATAAAGAACAATGTATGGTGGACATTAAGGGTAACATGATCGGGCTTTACATCGGTGACGATGCCCCTGACGGAACCCTGTGTGGTTTGAACAACCACGCGATGCCCAACCAAGGATTGCAAAACTTGATAAACATAGGGGTCCGCAGACGGAAGCATTGGAGAGATTCCAGTATAGTGATGACCCATGTAATCGTATGGATACGCCATAAGTAACGCCTCCTGTCTCTTTATCCTCCGTAACTCACCTTTAGTCTATGATCATAGGGGCGGGCGAGTGCATAAAAACCAGGCCAAATATAGACCTGGTTTCAATTACATTGACTATTTTTTGTCTGCAATGAATTTGGCATATTCCAAAAGATAAAGTGACGATCTCCGGACTGCTTGTATGTCATATGCTTTGCGCAATGAAACTTTTCTTGAGCGTGAATTACATTCAATAAACCACAATTTTCCGTTTTTATCTAGCCCAAGGTCGATCCCAATCTCCCCCGAGGGACCATATACCTTTTCAACCGCTTGATAAATTTTAACCAGGCATTGAGTGACCTCTCTTTTCAGTGCTAACAATGCTGGTTTGGAATAGCCCAATCTTTTTTTGAAGAAATATTCAAATGGAAAACTGGAGCCGTGCGTGCTAATTGGTGAATCTTTTCTGCCAAGGCGTACGGTAATCCCTACGATCTCAAGCTTACCCTTGCCGTTTCTTTGTACCTCCGCTCTGACATCAGCGATTCTGTTTTTGTATTCGATCAAGTCAAGCCCTTGTTGCACAATAACCTTGCGCCCTTTATAGGCCTCACGGATTTGTTCAGCCAGTTCTGCCAGGGTTTTACCCCGGCGGATCACTGTTTGCCTTGCAAAGGACCGGGTTTCAAAGTTGTCCTGTCCCAGCTTGGTTATGCGCATCACACCTCTGCCCCGGCCTCCCCGGCGCGGTTTAACATAAATGCTATCATAGCGATCCAACATTTTTTTCAGATCATCCTGATCTTTAAAAAGGATGGCTTTTGGTACATAGGAACTGACTGAGGAGTCTTGGGACAAATGCTGATACACGTCCCACTTATTAAAGCCTTCAAGGTAATTGAGTGGCTTAATCCCATACTCATTTATCTTTTGGCGCAATTTAACATACTTGGGTCTATTCAGGCTGTCTGTTCTCCGGTATAAAACATCTGGGAATGGAAAATAGCGCTGTTTCCATTTTCCTTCTTCCGCGTCGAAATAGGTGCCTTTGATTTTGTCAAGTTCATCATCCACATCCCTCTGGCAAAAGAAATATAAAGTGGTCTGTGCTGTCAAATTGGCCTTTGACAGTTCAACATACTTGTAATGGGGTTTTTGTTTATTTAGCTTTTTGATTTGTTTTGGAAAAACAAAAACACCAACAATTGGTTTGTTTAAAGGCCCGAACGTTCCATCTACGCTCATATTATTGTCACTTCCTAACAACAGATAATTAAAACATACGAACTGCTCACACTTGATTGCACGTTACCTTATTATACGGGCATTACACTCTCCAAGATTGTACCTTAGTCCCTATAAAACAAAAAAACACAGCTGTGATAGCTGTGTCACAACTTATCGGCGCCGTATCTTTTTCTTGGCCTCAAGCAGACGAGTGAATGGATCACTTTCAGCTGAAGCGGATTGGGATTGTTCAGCAGCTGGCTGTGTCCCTTTAGACGTCATTGGGTTCTGCTCAGCCTTGGCAAGTCCGCCTCTGCTTATTAAGGGAGCAGATATATTGGCCGGGCGGGCAGATGAGTTGGAGACAGGCGCATGCCACGTTGCTTCTGGCTTCCTGCGCAACTTGGTCCCTAGCTTTTCAACCAAGTGCAGGGAAAAATGAAGTCTGCGCAAGGCAATATCGATGGGCCATAATATTGCAGCCAGGATGAGCAAGAATGTGGAGATATCTTGAGACTCCCATTTCAGAGGCAAATCTCCTCGAAAGACCTCTTCCCCTGAGGCAATGAGCCGTCCGTCCGCCGCTTCAACCCAGGTGCGCAATTGCTGCTCCCCATGATCAAACAAGCGGTACTCCGGAGAGTAGGACACGGACAGTCCGGCCGTTTCGCTGGCCACAATGTGCTCCCCTTCCCGCTGGAGAATATGAATCAGATAGGTGCCTGTTTCTGAGGCATCAAAGGCAGCTTGCAGCTGACCAGGTGCAACGGGTTTGAGCGGAACAGCCTGTCTCTTCAAGCTGTCGTCAATCACAACGGCCTCAAGCTCACCGGGCATGGCCCTATCACTCGGAAGGGAGACGGTGATTTTTGCCGTCAGGCCTTCTACCTTTGTTTCGATAGTCCAACCACCGGGTGTGGCTTGAGGTAATGTCCACTGTACCAGCTCGTTCCAAAAGGATGGCAGCCCCGTCCAATTCACCCATTGCGGTGCCCACTGACCTTCCCAATCACTGGTCCACGCCACTGCCCTGCCCAATCCATATTGCCAGCGGGACAAGACTGGGTCGCCGTCTGTGCTGGTGAGGACAACTTCAGCGGTTTGCTTCGGGGTGGCGGCAATGTACGCTGCTAGAGAAGGAACATCGCCTGACAAACTTGCCCAGTCAAATCCTCCCGTTTGCAGCGGAATATGGGTTTTCTCAACAATAAATGTGCGGTTGGCCAACGCAGTTTCTGTTGTAAACACCCGGGGTAAGCTTTCCGGGTCAGTGACAAAGTAATGCCGGCCCCCGCCTGCTTCGGCAATCTGTTCCAACAGCTGAATGTCGGCATCAGCACCCACAGCCACAGTAGAGACTGTAATACCCAGTTCTTTCATCGCCGCCAGCAGTCCGACATAATCATCGTCCCGTCCGGAATGGCCATCTGTCAGTAAAATGATGTGTTTGCGCTGGGTCAGAGTATCTTTGATGGTATGAAATGCATACTCCAGTGCAGCGAAGATGTCTGTGCCTCCGTCAGCATAAATACTGCGGATTTGATCTTGTACAGTCGCTAAATCGGTTGCCTGTTGCATCTCAACGACTTCCCAGGGGGCACTGTCAAAAGCCACGACCCCAATTTGGTCTTTCTCTGACAACATTTCAGTGGCCCTGACCGCCCCCTCCTTGGCCAGTTCCATGCGGGTCAGGCCGGCAAAGCCATCCTGCATGCTTCCAGATTTATCAATGACCAGACTGAGAGCTAAAGAGGGCAGTTTCTCCTTTGACTTCAGATCCATGTCTACAGGCAGCGCTTCTTCAATGGGAGTGGAAAACCATCCGCCCAGCCCAAAGCTGTTGGAACCTCCAGTCTTGACCAAACCGATACCCAAATCACGCACAGCGGTACGGATGCGCTCCATATCCGCCGGTGTCAGTGAACGGGCTTCTACATCAGCCAGGATAAGCGTAGCATATTGCTTTAAATCCTCCAATTGCTGCGGGATCTGGCTGGCAAGACGCACCTCCGTTTCATAATCACCCGCTTGCAGGATTTGAACGACATTGTGCGCAGCTCCCTGGTGGCCTTCCAACACCAAGATCCGGGGTTTTCCGCCCACCTGAGTAAAGGCAAAAGCCTGGTTATTGGCTGCAATGGTATCTTGTTCGGCCTCTAGTTCGGCCCGGTAGCGTTGGAAACCTTCTCCTCCAGCTTTAAGCTGGAAGGCAAAGCGGTTGATCCCATGATCAATGTCCACTTCCTGCTCGGCGACCAGGCTTGACCTTTCATACAAACGGAGTGTGCCTTTCGTCGTTACCGTGCTTTCTGCCTCAACTGTGACAGTAAATGTTTCGTTCAAATGCAGGCGGTCAGGCAAGTGCAGCGCAGAAAGCAAAACTTCCTCCTCTATGTCCTGCTGCAGGTACATCGCTTCAACCACAATGCCCCTTTCTTTGGCCCACTGAATCTCCTGAGTAACGTCGCCGTGCGTTTCTAACCCATCAGTGACCAGCACAATCTTGCCCCGGTCCTGACTGCCGATAAGCCCTGAAGCAAGCCGGACACCCTCCGCCAAGTTGGTGGCATGGGGGTTGATGACAGCTCCCAATGGAGCAAGTTCCTGACGATTGGTCAGCGGCTGTTCAATCACAGCTTCCTGGCCAACGGAAACGATAGCAAACTGGTCCTCTTCCTGCTTATTGTCCACAGCTTCTTGTAAAAAAGTAAAGATGCGCTCCTCATTTGGCATGGAGGCCGAACGGTCGACGACAAATACCACTGTTTCACCTGAAACGGGAAATAAAACATGGAGTCCGGACAATACGCTAATAAGCAAGGTAAACAAAACGAGACGCGTGAGCAGGATCATATACTTTTTTGGACCTTGCACCCTGGTTTGTGTTTTCCACCACCAAGTCAGCAAAAGCAGAACGGGGATAAACAACAGCAGATACAGCGCGGAATGGACACTAATAGCCACGCACATACACCCCCCATTCTAAACAGGCCAACAGTAAAGCAGCCAGAACCACCCAAAAAACAAGGGGCTGGTAGCGGATCTGACTATAGGGTTCATGGTTATCTTCCACAGTTTCCCCTTCCCCAGACGCATCGCCTTCCCTTTTCTCGGACTCAAGCTCCCCATTTTCGTTTGCCAGAGAGGTGGCATCCTGTGTGACGTAAAGCGTTTGGGGGGCAATATTGGATTCACTGTCCGGCAGCTTCACACTAAAGTGCCGTACGTTGCGTTGCCCGTCTTTTTCCTCTTCCACGGTGTACAGGCCAAGCAGTTCGGGGATCTGCACCACCACAGGATCGATGTGATCCGGCAGTGTGGTTCTGGATCCATCGGGGCCGGTCAGCGTTCTGTTTTCTGAACCGGCTACAAACGGAATCACGGTCTGTTCCCCTGGATAACTGTCAGCAATAGGCAAGGATTGCACAGGGGACAGCCAGGTTAATATATTGGTGATCAATATGGGAAAAGATGGCCGCAAGGGAAGATCGGACTTGGTTAAATCAAAACCTAGCACAACCACCCGCTTGTGATTAATCTCCCCGGCAGATAACAGTTGAAGATCTCCCGCTTGCACCAGGTTTTGCTGGAGTCCATTGAGCGCTATTGAACGGGCATCACTGATGTACACATCCTGCCAATGGACATGGTTCAGGATGTCATGGTCAGGGTGAAGGATGTTTAACTCAGCGCTCAGCGTTTGGGCTTCGCTCACAGAGAGCCATGAGGACTCTTCAGCAGGATTGATCAAGAAGAGATGCCCCTCAGGCAGCACGTCAGGCACCACTTCATCAAAGATCCAAATGTCATATCCCTGGAGATCCTCAGGAGGTGCCGACAGTTTATCAAGCTGAATGTGGGGATGGAGACTGAGCGCTTGGATCACAAAATAGTTGGGCTGTGGGGAGACCAAGGCCACGCGAATCTCTTGCTGCCGAAAAGGAATGCTCCACAATTGATTATCCGCTTCCAGTGCATCCTGATCAGCCTCTACCACGGCGTGGTACAGGGGTGACGGGGGCAAGGAGGGAAGATGCAATGTATAGCTCTCCTGCCCTTCAACCGTAAATGGAAAAACACCAATCTGTTGCCCGGCCGCATCAAACAGCATCACTTTTCCCTCTATGGTTTGGTGTCCGTGATGATCAATGCGGATTAAACCTTCTATCTTCCCTTCCCGCTCCTGCGTGACGAAGGTGCCCAAAGCCACATTTTCACTCTCTTTTCCAACTGGGATATGCTGAAACCGGTTGGGGTCAAAGGTGAACATATGGCGGTCGTTCATCAAACTATTGTTTCCCAAGCTGTTGCTTCCGTCCCCAATCCAGATCAGCGCAGTGTCCGGCTCTTGCTCTGCCATCGCTTTGGCCAGGCTAAAGGCAGCGCTGTAGTTACTTGTGCCAGGACGGGGCTTTAATTCCTTCAATTTCTGCAAAATTTCGTCAGGATCCTCGGCGCGGGAAAGGTGAACCACTGGCTCCCTCCCTGCTTCGATCAAGGTAAGTGTGTGTGCGGCACTTACGCCTTCAGCCAGCCCTTGCACGGCCTCCGTAGCCTTCTCAAAACGCGTGGTCTCTCCCTCCCTGGTCAACATACTGCCTGAAGAATCAAGGACGACGATGGTATGGGGAGCCAAGACCTCTCCCTTGGGAATAGCAGGTTTTAATAGGGCTAAAATTAACAGCATAGCTACAAACAGTTGCAAAAAAAGCAATATATTTTGCTTTAGCTTTTGCCAGGGGCGGCTGGCCTGCTGATGCTGTAAGACGCGTTCCCACAATAAGGTGCTGGATACTTCCACATTCTCGTATTTCCGCTTCAGCAAATACAGGAGGAGAATGATCGGGATCAATGCCACTGCCCACAAGTGTTGAAGTCCAAGCCACTGCATAGGTTCCCCTCCTTTCAGCCTAACATCCCTGCTGATTTGAACACGCGGTAAATGGTATGTTCGAGGGAATGTTCCGTGTGAACATCCACATATAACATGTCGCGTTTGAAAGCAAAGGCAGCGATCTCCTGTTGAAACAGACTGACTGCCTCTTTATACCGGCCTAGGACCCGCGGGTTTAAGCTGATTTCCTTTCCCTCTCCCGTTTCACTGTCGATCAGCCGCCAATCCCCCTCAAGGCCGGGGTTCCGCTCGTGTTGTGAGAGCAGGTGAACAAGAATCACTTCTTGACGGGCTGCTTGGATAAAGCGGATACCCTCTTCATAACCGTTCGGAAATAAAAAATCTGAGAAAATAATGGCAAGGCCTGGCTGGCCATGAACCGCCCGGCCATCAGCAAGGGCTGTGTTCAAATTCCCTTCCTGTGCCGGATTTAAGGACTGCAAAAACTGAAACAACTCCCTGACCTGTCCTTTACCTGTCAGGTTGCGCTGTTTGGCTTTAATTTGCTGATCAAAAGCATAGACGGACACGCGGTCAAAATGGTGGAGAGACAAATAGCCAATCGCAGCACATAATTCCACTGCACGCTGAAACTTGTGCGGGCGGCCAAAGGCCATGGACCGGCTGCTGTCAATATACAATGAAATGTGCAGCTCTTGCTCATCCAGGTATGTTTTTAAGAACAGCTTGCCCAGCCGGCCGTAAGCATGCCAGTCCAGACGGCGAATATCATCACCAGGCGTATAAGAACGGTAATCGGCAAACTCGACTGACTGGCCTAACAAGCGGGAACGTCTTTTTCCAGCCCACCTGCCGCTCACCATTTTCCTGCTCAGCACCTTCATCTGCTCCAAGCGTCGCAAAAAGTCTGGATCAAGAACAGGCGCTTCATTCATTCTGTTTTCACCGCTTCAATGATGTCGGTGATGAGCTGGTCCGTACGCACCCCATTGGCTTCCCCCTCAAAATTAAGCAACAGGCGGTGACGCAGGGCAGGCCAGGCGACTGTCCGAATGTCGGCGTAGGCAACATGCAGACGCCCGTCACAAAAAGCGCGAACTTTGCCCAGTTTAATCAGGGCTTGCAACCCCCTTGGTCCGGCCCCAGCCCGCACATACTGCTGTACGGATGGGACCGGGGTTAAGTCAGGGTGGGTGGCTATGACCATTTTGACGGCATAATCAAGTACTTCATCGGCCACAAGGATGTCGTTCACCGCCCGTTGAATCTCTAGAATCGTGTCTCCGCTGGTGATCCGGGAGACTTCCGGATTTCTGCCCATCGTTGTTCGCCTGATAATCTCCTTCAGCTCCTCTGCAGCCGGAAAAGGGACATCAATTTTGAGCAAGAAACGGTCCAGTTGAGCTTCTGGCAAAGGATACGTGCCTTCCTGTTCCAGAGGATTTTGAGTGGCCAACACAAAAAAAGGCTCAGGCAGGTTCCTTGTTTGCCCGGCGATGGAAACGGTACGCTCTTGCATCGCTTCCAAAAGGGCACTCTGGGTCTTGGGTGTGGCTCGGTTGATTTCATCGGCCAAGACAATGTGAGCGAAGACAGGTCCCGGTTGAAACTTGAAGTACTGCTGCCCCTCCTTATTCACTTGAATGATGTTCGTGCCCACAATATCGGCAGGCATCAGATCGGGGGTAAATTGAATGCGTTTAAAAGAGATATCAAATGTTTGAGACAACGTGCGGACCAGAAGCGTCTTTCCCAGGCCAGGCACCCCCTCAAACAAGGCATGCCCCCCGCTGAACACCGCCCACAATAAGTGTTCAATCACGTCCTTTTGACCAACAATTACTTTTCCGATTTCCTGACGAACCTGGTCAATGATGGATCTGTACTCTCCAAAATAAGCCGTCGTTGTTTCCGCTTGCATATTTAACGCCTTCCTTTGATTTTTGTAATTTTATTGTCTCTTTTTGAATTTGTTCGTTTGTTCACGGTTCGATTTGGCTGAAATACCGTTTAACCACGTCCTCATAAGCAGGGGGGATATGTCCGGACTGAAGCTGTTCCCGGACATAGTGCTCATACTGCTGATAAACCTCCCGGTAAGGGGTCACCGTTCCAGATGCCCCATAACTTTGCCGGGTCAACCGTTCTCCGTTTTCACCCTCTCCCGTTGGCCCGCCAATGGTGGCTTGGTGGTCACCCTGTCCGGCGATACGTTCACTGGGCACAGAAACAAGTTGCCTCGACCCAGCACCCAGACCGGCACCGCTTCCCCCTGGTCCTGATCCGCTGCCCCCCGTTCCTCCTCCGCCTGCTCCCCCTCCGGACCCTTGAGTGCCGGATCCCTGAGCGGTCCCTTCTCCGGTCGAACCAGACTGCCCCTCACCTTGGCTATTGCCTTGGCCTTGCTGTTCGGCATGCCCGCTGCCTGCTGACCCGGAGCCAGGCTGTCCGGAAGTTGAAGAAGGGGGTGAAGCGGAACTTCCCCCTTGTTGGCTTGCCGGCTGGGAGGGGTTGGCAGCCCATGTGCCGGAGGAAGTCACCTCTCCGGCCAAGAGCTGCTGTGCCTGGGCCAGCACCGTTTGAGCCTCACTCAACTGGCTGGCAAGTTGAGCCGCTTGAGCCGCAAACTGACCAGAGTGGCTAAGCTGTTGCTGAAGCAGGTCGGTGACGGCGTTCTGATTGGCTTGTTGCCCTTCTGCTGCCAAAGCTTCCAACCTGTTTTGTAATGCTTTGAGTTCTTCTGCTAAGAGCTCCAGCTGCTCAGCTGATAATGCCCCTTGAAGCACATCCATGTCGACGGGCTGAGCGTTGGCCGCTGCTTGTTGCACAGCTTGATACATGTGTTGCAGGGCGTCCTGTCTCAGTCTCTCCCTGTCGGCTAGAGCAGCCAGCTCTGTGCTTGCTTGCTCTATATTGTTTATGTTTTCAGAGAGAGATTGCCTTTCCTGCAACTGCTGCTGAAGATCTTCTAATTTTTGGATCAGGTCCTCCTGCTGTTCCGCTGTCAATTGTCCGCTCTGCTTGATGTCTTGCTTGGCCTCTTCTAATTTCTGTGTGGCCTCGTCAGTGGCCTCTTGGGTGATTTGTCGTTCGTAGAGCACATCATCCATGGGATTGGGTAAAACCATGAGCAGCATCAAAGTGGCCAGTAAACTGCCAGACACAATCAACCGTGTGCCGGCCACCTTCAAGACAGGCATCTGTTTCAGTATGGCCGGCAGATGATGACGCAGTTGTTCAATGGCATCTTTCTTTTGTTGCCGGGCAATAGGGGACGGATCAGCACCATATTGCCAAGCGGTCATCACGCTCTCGTTTAAGCCCCGTTGATCTGCTTCCCTGGCCGCCTGACGATAAGTGGGACGCTGTGTCCAGGTAGCCATAAAGACGGCTGCTGCAGACAGCAGCACCACCAGCCACAGGAACAGCTTGGCCTGGGTAAGGGGAATCACACGGGAAAGCACAAGGATCCCACACCCCAAACCAAGCGCCACAGGGATCACCCGCCAGCTGATGTTCCAGATCAAACGGTAAATCAACCGCTTCCGAATCGGGGACAATAAGCGGTAAAGTTCATCTTCCCGGCGTGTAAACACGTTCTCACCTCTTTAACCTGAGCGATGGGCGTACCGGTTTAATGAAGTAGATGGCCAGCAATAAACAGATCAGGCACATTCCGCCCAGCACCATCAGATACAGGACATACGGATCCACAGGCAAGGCAAATTGGGGGCCTGCACCACCGAAAGACCCTGGAGGACCCATCCTGTCACTAAGCGGTCCAATGTCAAAAACATATAACATGAGGAATAACGGATTAATACTCTGAAAAAATTCAGCCCAAAACACATTTTGGGGTGGATAACCCTGCGCGGAACGATAAGCCAGTTCCTGTATGACAACTGAAGCAATAAACGTGCCGGCCAGGTAAACAAAAATAAAACCATAGGTAAAAACAGTGGCGACACCTGTCCGTTTAAACATGGTGGAGAACAGAATGCCAATGCTGCCCACAGCAAACATGGTGATTAAATACAACAAGAAGACTTTAACTAATTGCTGGGGAGAAATGCCTCCGTATAAAAAGACAATGCTGTAGAGCGGAATTGAGGACAACACCAGAAACATCATAAAACTGAGGGAGGACAGCCATTTTCCCAAGATAATTTTCGATGCCGATGAATTGGTGGTAAGCAGGATATCTAACGTTTGCCGCTCCCTTTCGCCACTGATCACCCCTGCTGTCAGCCCTGGCGTCACAAAACCGATTAAGGCAAATTGCAGCATGGTGAGCATCATGAACAATTCCCGTGAAGCCCGGGGATTAAAATAGGTTTGATCCCCTGTCATCAGATAAATAAAGGTAAAAACAATCCCGCCCAAAACAGCAAGGTAAAGCGTAATGGCCACTGGCGCCCGTCCCGACCGCATTCTTAAGCGCAGCTCGTTGACCAGAATCGGATTGTGTAATCGCTTAAAGACATTCATGATCCCACCCCCTTCGTAATTTTCATAAAGATTTCCTCCAGATTTCCCTGGGCTTCACTAAAAGCCACAACAGGGTATCCCCTCTTCATCAGCTCGGCAAGAAGCTGGACCTGTTCAGCATCGGAACCACTAAAACCAGCCTCAATACGATCATCCACTCGCCTGACCGACGTGACCAAGGGATGGCTGCTTAACATCTGAATCACTTCCTCCCACCCGTTTAACAAGCGGATAGTGATGATTTTTTGTTCATTTATCTTCAGATTAATCTCTTCCATGGTTCCTACCGTCACCAATTCCCCGCCTTCTATAATCCCGATCTGATCACACATTTCAGCTAATTCGGGCAGGATGTGTGAACTGATTAAAATCGTTTTGTCCATGTTGCGCAACTCTTTTAAAATCTCCCTCAGCTCCACCCTGGCCCGGGGATCAAGGCCTGAAGCCGGCTCATCCAAGATCAGGACCTGTGGATTGTGCACCAGGCATCTGGCCAGACCCAGACGCTGCTTCATCCCCCGGGACAAACTGTCTACATAAGCTTCCCGTTTATGGATTAAATTGACAAGCTCAAGCAGTTTGGGGATGATCTCTTTTCTCTCCCGTACGGGAATATCATAATTGGCCCCGTAAAAATCGAGGTATTCCTCCACTTTAAGATTGTCATAAACACCAAAAAAGTCAGGCATGTAACCAATCAACCGGCGGACTTCCCGGGGATTTTCCGTCACCTCAAATCCGCCGATAAAGGCTTTTCCACTGGTGGGAGCCAATAAAGTAGCCAGGATGGACAGGGTGGTCGATTTCCCAGCCCCATTGGGTCCAACAAACCCGAAAACAGTCCCCTCCTGGATCTCCAGTGACAAGCCTTTTAAGGCCTCTGTTTTTCCAAACCGTTTGGTTAGTTGCTCAAGTTTAATCATTTACTCCACCACCTGTCCCTGCCAGCTGATTCTGGGTATCCCAATATGTTGGAAATCTTGTGAACTGGATAAACGGATCCGTATCATGTTTTCCTCGGAGAGGTAATCTGGCTGCTTCTTCACTACCAAAGTGTGCTGATCAAGCACCTCATCCAATGGTTCATAGGTTTCTGTTTTCCAGTTATAAATCTCTCTTGTAAACTGTGGGTTGTCATGACTCCAGGTACGCAGATAAATCTCCTCTGGCTCTACGGTCATATGGGGATGTTCCACTTTAATGTCAAAGACCAGTTCCCCATTTCGTCGGATGACGTAACCATCCCCTGAATGCTCCACAGTGTCGTCACTGTCGACCAGAGCGGGACTAACGACGCCTTCGGGAACAAACACAGACCCATCAGGTGCAGGAAGCACATTTAAAGCCGCTTTGACGAGCAGCAGGGAATCGGTTTGATAGGAATGGTCCGCTATTTCCAAGTCAATCACGTCAACATCTGTCCAACCAATAATCATAAATGGGTCAGTCATCATGGAGAACGGACGGTGCATATTGAACATATCCAGAATCAAATATTCTCTGGTTGAATAATAGTTGTGCTGAGGCACGTTTGTTTTGATGCTATCTGGCAGCAGACGCTCGACTGGCGGAAATACGTCCCTGCCTGACTGGGCCGGATTATATGTAAAAGACACTTCTTGTGACTCACCAGGCTCCAGTGTGCCAATATCATGCACCCTGGTCCCACTTACCACTTTGGCATCATAAATGGTTAAAGATGTGTGATTGGTGACAGTGCCCTTCATTTCCCCTTCCTGAAAGACAAACTGGGATTCAAAATGACCGATATCCGGCAGTGACGTTTCAAACAAGGCTTTTCGCAATGACCAGTATTCAACATCTTTAAATACAATGTCAGCTTGTTGGGGAGGATGGGTGATCCAGACATCACGGTTGGTGTCCGCAGGCGGATATGAACGGTAATAACTGTCAATGGCAGCCCTTACGCCTCCCGTTTCGTTATAGCGCAGATGGTAATCGCCGCCCTTGGGAACAAAGATGGCTGACACCGCTGTCAGCTGGGCCTGCTCCGTTTGTTGAAGATCAAGGATGCCGACTTGATGGACAAGCACATTCTGCGTACGCTCCATGCTGCCATAGAAAAAGATAACCAAGCCAATCAGGCAGGCAACGCCGGGCACAATCATCCACATCCAGCCCCGTTTGTCCCGACGCTTTAAGATCCAGTATAAGACTGGACCGACCAGGACGATATACAGTCCAAACAGAACACTGATCGTGCTTAAGTCAGGCAGCTGCAATGACGGGATGCGTTCAGCAGCCTGCAGCAATGACCAGTACTGATCATAAGGATCCATCTTCGCTGCATCGTATCCAGCAGACGTCACCACTGTTCTGCTGAGCAGCTCAGCCCACACATGTTGATGCCCCTCCCCAGCGTTGATAAACTCCCCGGCCAGATCATAAGCAACATACAGGACATGCCCATGCCCAGCTGGTCCAAGGACAAACAGGGGATTCTCGTCTTGCTCAACCACAACTTGTCCCTTAACCTCTCGAGTGCGGCTGATCGTCAGCGGTCTTTGAAGGGGTATATTGTCAGCTATATCGGTGTCCAAACCTGGCAGTTCTTTTAAAGACACCGTCCCATTTACCTTTACAGGAGAAATATCTTTAAGCCTATCAGGAAGTTTATCGTAATGTGGCCCTCCAGCCAGGACAAGCAGGCCGCCATTCAATGTCCATTCCTGAATCGATTCAACTTGGGCAGAAGTGAGCTGATCACGGGAAAAATCATTAATCACGATCACATCAAGGCCATCAAGAAAGATGGGCCTTTCAGGTATGTCACTGCGATTTAAAGCAACAACCCGAACAGAACTGTGAAAGATGTCTTTAGGCAAGCTTTCCAGAAAGCTGCCCGTATTCGGATCTTCGGCTAACACACCGATTAAAATGGCTTCACCTGACAAAGATGGTCCGCTCAAGGTGGTTTTGGCTACTTCCTTCCCCTCTTGCACCAAGCGGACAGATGCACCAGACAAATAGTCGCCGGGCACATACAACGACACCATTTGGGTGGTACCTTGGGAAATGGCCACAGGCCGGTAATAGACTCCGCCAAAGTCACCAGGGATATCAATGGTGACTTCTCCTTCAATATCTTCACCCATGTTGGTCACTTTCACTTGGACAGGAACCCAGCTGGCAGGCTTGTACACACCGCCGAATCCCACTTTTACTTCCAATTTCACTTGTTCATCCGCAAAAATGGTTGAAGTCAGTAATAATGAAGCAACGATAATAGCCACCAGAGCACAAACTAAACAGCGAAACGTGTTGGGTCTCATCCGACTGACAGACATATACATATATGAAAACCCCCGTTACTTTATGATTTTTTCTATACCACTACTATCAATAATAAGACGCTTCAAACAGCAAAAAAGTTTCGATTATTTAATGAACAAGAACTATAAAATAAGTTAAAAAAGTAAGATCATGAAAATAATTGTATCACTCACTCCCAGGTCATGAGAACAAAAATATTTGAAAAAACAAAAAACCCTCTGAATAGAGTTCAGAGGATTAATCAAAGTAAAAACGGAGTCATGTCAATTAAGACAATATGTAAAGCTTAAGGTTATGGTGGAGGGGGACGGATTCGAACCGCCGAACCCAGAGGGAGCAGATTTACAGTCTGCCGCGTTTAGCCACTTCGCTACCCCTCCACAATGGTGACCCGTAGGGGATTCGAACCCCTGAATGCCGGCGTGAAAGGCCGGTGTGTTAAGCCACTTCACCAACGGGCCACGATGGTTAAATCAGGATATAAATGCTTCCTGGCGGAGGAGGAGGGATTCGAACCCCCGCGGGCCGCGAAGCCCCTGGCGGTTTTCAAGACCGCTCCCTTCAACCACTTGGGTACTCCTCCGCGTTTTCATCATGATAATCAATGGGTAAAATGGTGGCGGCGGCGGGGATCGAACCCACGACCTTACGGGTATGAACCGTACGCTCTAGCCAGCTGAGCTACACCGCCAAATTAAAATTTAAAAAATAACCATAGAATAGAAAAGAAAAAAATGGTCGGGAAGACAGGATTTGAACCTGCGACTTCCACGTCCCGAACGTGGCGCTCTACCAAGCTGAGCTACTTCCCGAAAGATGGTGCGCCCTGAGAGACTCGAACTCCCAACCTTTTGATTCGTAGTCAAACGCTCTATCCAGTTGAGCTAAGGGCGCTTGTTATATTTTTGTGATAAATGGAGCGGAAAACGGGATTCGAACCCGCGACCCCCACCTTGGCAAGGTGGTGCTCTACCCCTGAGCTATTTCCGCTCATCATGTTTATGATAAACAGTGTAAATGGTGCGGGTGAAGGGATTTGAACCCCCACGCCCGTAATGGGCACTAGACCCTGAACCTAGCGCGTCTGCCAGTTCCGCCACACCCGCACATTGTAAATAATGGTGAGCCGTGAAGGATTCGAACCTTCGACCCTCTGATTAAAAGTCAGATGCTCTACCAGCTGAGCTAACGGCTCATTAAGGACAAGTGTTAGTATACAACGTTTATTCTGTTTTTGCAACACCTTTTTTACACCCTCAAAATTGGATAACAAAACAAACTCAACAGGTAATTATCGACTAAAAATGGCGGGCCTAAGTGGACTTGAACCACCGACTTCACGCTTATCAGGCGTGCGCTCTAACCAGCTGAGCTATAGCTCCCATGGAAGGAAATGGAGCGGGTAATGGGAATCGAACCCACGCTACCAGCTTGGAAGGCTGGAGTTCTACCACTGAACTACACCCGCTCGTTGGCTGGGCTGGCTGGATTCGAACCAGCGCATCACGGGGCCAAAACCCGTTGCCTTACCACTTGGCTACAGCCCATCACAATTTATTAATGATTTAATTATATACAAATTCTAGATGGCGGAGCTGACGGGATTCGAACCCCTGAATGCCGGCGTGAAAGGCCGGTCTGTTAAGCCACTTCACTAACGGGCCACAAATATAATCTGTCAAAATCAACGCAAGAGATAATATACCAGGACTTTTTCATTTTTGCAACCTCTTTAAATAAAGAAAGACAATTCAAAGCTTTCCCCCAAATGATTAACATATTAAGGTGATTTTTTAAACAGACGCTTGATTATTTTAATCAAAGACCAGAAACGATTTTGACTCCCTTTGCTCAAGTGTTTATACTTCCACGCATGGTTCGCATTGTAACGGACGTCGTCCATATACTGTTTTAAAACCCACTCATGATCTGTTGGATTATACATGTTAATCCCTCCGTGATTGACGGCAATTAACCTCTATTTTTACTGTCACTGGAATTATAACAACGGAGGGATTCTTTAGCGTCGGGCAAGCGGTTGATTTTAAAATACAAAAAAGGTCTCACTCCAATGTAAGGCCTTTCCTCATGTCAGATTCAGACTATAGTCTCAGTTTAGCAATAATACCTCATTGTTGATGGCCAAACCATTTATGCTTAATTGCATACACTGCGGTCTGCGTGCGGTCATGCAACTCCAATTTGGCCAAAATACGTGTAACATGTGTTTTTACCGTTTTTTCTGTTACATTGAGATCCGCCGCAATCTCTTTATTGCTTTTGCCCAATGTGATATGGTACAGCACATCTTTTTCTCTGGGTGTTAAACTTGAAAATTTCACTGCTGATTCTTCCTGGGAGGTGACATGTGTCACCAGTTGATGGGTCACTTGAGAATGAAGCGCTTTTTCCCCGCTAACCGTTTTTTTGATCGCTTCTACCAAGATATCAGGCTCCACATCTTTAAGTTGATATCCTTCTGCTCCCGCTTTAATACCGGACAATACGTATTCTTGATCGGAGAAACTGGTTAAGACAATCACTTTGACCTGCGGATACGTCTCCTTAATCTTCCGCGTGGCTTCAATCCCATCCATCTCCGGCATAATCAGATCCATCAGCACAACGTCAGGCTGATACTTCTCTACTTTGGCAATAGCTTCTTTTCCGTTTCGCGCTTCTCCCACCACTTCAATATCCCTTTGGGTTTGCAGAAAAAACTTTAATCCTTTAAGCACAATGGCATGATCGTCTACCAACAACACTTTAATCTTCATTTGTTTCTCTTCCCCCATCCTGCTTTAATGGTATGCTCACATGCACTCTAGTGCCTTTGTTTTCCTGGCTGTAAATATGAATAGAACCGCCTGCCTCTTCTGCCCTTTCTTTCATGCTGGTTAAGCCCAGCGAATAGCCATTCCCATCAACAGCATGAGGATTAAAGCCGCATCCATCATCGATGATACTCAGTCTGATTTGTTTTTTATCAATCGTTAATTTAATGGTTGCTACGTTTGTTCTGGCATGTTTTCTGATGTTATTAAGTGCTTCCTGACCAATCCGCCACAATGTTTCTTCTACACGGCGTGGCAATTGGGCGATCCCTTCTACTTGATCATTAATCTTTAGTCCTATTTTTTGCCCGTACTGTTTGAGGGTAGTCATAATGCCTGCTTCCACGTTGGCAGGTCGGAGTTGCCAAATGAGAGAGCGCATATCAGCCAAGGCTTCCTTGGACAATGTTTGGATTTCTTCCAGTGACTCGCCCACTAATTGAGGATCGGTAGGCAGGCATTCTTTGGCACCCCGGGCCATAAGGGATAACGAAAAAAGCTTCTGATTAACCGAATCATGTAAATCCCGGGCTAACCGGTTTCGTTCCTCAACAAGGAGCATTTCCTGCTTCTGCTCATGCAAACGGATCGTTTCGATCAACAAAGAAAGATGATCTCCCAACGCTTTAAGGACGTCTCTTTCCGTTTCGGAAAGCGGGTTGTCCGTTGTTTGGGCTACATACAGCAAGCCGATGGGTTTATCCGACAGTATCAGCGGAACAGCTGCGGCATGCCACGTGTTTTTTTCTCTTACATCTGGCAGAAAAGCAAGCTTTTCCTGCCCAAGGGCGATGTTCTGTTGCTCCAGAGCTGATTTGATGACGTGAGCATTGGTCAGAGAAAGCTTATGATCGATTTTGGTTGTAACGACTGCTTCTCCTTTATAAAAAAGGCTTTCCAAGCGCAGCTGTTGGTTTTTTATGAGGAACAAACTTATCACAGGCCATTGAAAATGGCGGGCAATATGTTGTACCACTTTTTCAGGTAATACCCTTATATTGTTTATTTTCCAGAGGACCCGGGTCAGTTCATCAAGTTGAGCAAAATATTCCGCCCGTTGTTTCTGGGCTTCGAACAAATTAATTCGCTCTACCGCCGTACCGATTTGAAACGCAACCGATTGTAATAACGTCAATTCCTTTTCTGTAAAGTGTTCTTTGCCCGGAGAGCCAACGTTGAGCAAGCCAAAGCGTTTGCCGCTTGCCATCAATGGGACCGTAGCGTGATGAGTCAAATTTTGGGTATCTCCCCACTGATAAGTCACCGCATCTTCCAGCCGTTTACATTCCATGATATTGACAGCCTGCTGCAATTGCCCGGACCAAAATTTGTCCAGACACCAACAAGACATGTGGCGCATGGGCTTTTTGTTCTCCTATTCCAGAGCCGGAGGAAGGCAGTGATCTGCCACACATGAATAATGAGGCCGATCCTTGACAAGAAAAATCCATCCTGTCTTCAGTTCAGTGACTTGCAGCAGCTTTTCAAGAACGCTTGGCAACATCTCATCCAGGTCGACACATTGGTTTAACGTTTCGGCAATTGTTTTTAATGTGAAAAGTTCATCAACTCGATCTGCGTTACCCATCTAGTTTCACCCTTTGCCCGTATGATTCTATACCTACTTTACCATATTCGATTTGAAAAGGAATAAGAAGACGCAGGAATAGGAACGATATGTAAGAATAAAGAACAAGGGATGATTAAACGAGGTGGGAAGTTGATTATGAGTCGTTATGTTGCTTGCATGCTCACGATTGTATGGGTCATCACCAGTCTTGTGATCGGCGTAGTAGCTGCTCAGCAGCCGGCTAACATCGATCTTGAGAAATTGACTGCAAAAGTGCCCAATGCACAAGCATTGGTGGATCAAGCTGATCTCATTGTTTACGGCACACCCAGGGAAGAGCCGAAACAAGAACCCACAAATCAAAAAGTAAACGATGGCGAATTGGTGATCTTCTATCAGAGTTTTGAGGTTAAAGAGGTGATACACGGTCCAGGTTCCCGCAGGGTGGAGATTGTTCGTCCGGGTGTTGAACCTCTTCCTCCCCCTGAGGATCCGATAAACTTAGTGTATCCTGGCCCTTTGGCTGATTCAGTGGACTATGTGTTGTTTCTGAAACAATGTGACACCACACGCCATTATTATGTGGTCGGGGTGTGGCAAGGGGTATACCCGCTGGACCCTCAGGGCAGAACCATCGCTTTGTTGGAAGAAGGATTTCCCACGTTTCACGGCTTAACCGTAGAGGAAATGAAAAGAAAAATCAATCAGCTCCAATCATAAGGCGAATGCCTAACAGAACCCTCTATTTGCGCCGTCTGGCCATTGGGCTTATACTTAATGAAGACGGTGCATTCTCATTTCTAGAAGGGAATAGAGGGATTTACATGAAAGTGATCGTCAGCACATTAAATGCCAAATATATCCACACTTGTCTGGCCTTGCGTTATTTAAAAAGCTTTGCCGAACCGGAATTCCCGGTTGAAATAAAAGAATATACGATTAAAGAGCCGACCATGAGTATTGTCACTGACCTGTACGCCCAGACGCCTGATGTGCTGGGATTCAGCTGCTACATCTGGAACATTGAGCAAACAATCCCAGTGATTAAGATGCTCAAAAAAGTAAAACCAGAGCTGAAGATTGTCTTGGGCGGTCCAGAGGTATCCTATGACGTTGCTTATTGGCTGGAGCGTATTCCGGAGGTGGATTTCATCGTTGTCGGAGAAGGTGAAGAAACTTTTAAGCATTTGCTGCAGGAAATCCACAGCAGTCAAAAGTATCATTTGGTGTTTGGTCTGGCTTATCGGAACAAGCAGGGCCGTCCGGTAATCAATCCACCTAGGCCCAAGCTAGATCTGAATACAATCCCCTCTCCTTTCCGGTTTGAGGAGGATTTGCCTCATCTGGCCAAACGAATCACTTACGTAGAGACAAGCCGGGGATGCCCGTTCAGCTGCCAGTTTTGTCTCTCATCAATTGAAGTTGGTGTCCGCTATTTCAATATTGACCGCATGAAAGAAGAGTTACTGTTTTTAATCCGGAACGGTGCCAAGCTGATTAAATTTGTGGACCGGACGTTTAATATTAAACGTGACTATGCCATGGAGATGTTTCAATTTTTGATTGATAACCACCAGGGATGCGTCTTCCAGTTCGAGATTACGGCTGATATCATGCGCCCCGAAGTCATCCAGTTTTTGAATGAGCATGCCCCGGAAGGCATTTTCCGCTTTGAAATCGGGGTACAGTCAACCAACGATATCACCAATGAGTTGGTCCGTCGCAAGCAAAATTTTAAGAAATTAGCCAGGAATGTTAACATGATTCGAGATGGAGGAAAAATCACCCAGCACCTTGATCTGATTGCCGGTCTCCCTGAGGAAGATTACAATTCTTTCCGCAAAACCTTTAATGACGTGTTTGCCTTGGAGCCGGATGAATTGCAGCTTGGTTTTCTGAAAATGCTGCGTGGAACAGGATTGCGTGAACGGGCCAGCGATCATGGTTATGTTTATATGGATCACGCGCCATATGAAATTTTGCAAAACAATGTTCTTCCCTTTGATGATATTGTGCGCATTAAACGTGTAGAGGATGTATTGGAAAAGTATTGGAATGCTCACCGGATGGATCATACGGTGAAATACCTGACACAGTACGAATTTGACACTCCATTTGACTTTTTTCAGGAATTTGGCGACTACTGGGACAGCCGGGGCTGGGCCAAAATTGGACATCAGTTAGAAGATTTGTTCCGCCGCCTCTACGAATTCCTCACTCAGCGCCGCACACGGCGCCTGCAGGTCATTGAAGGGCTGATGAAGTATGACTATTTAATCCGTCACAAGCATAAACCACGAACAACATGGTGGGAACCTAAGCTTGATAAAAGCTCACGAAAAGCGTATATTAAACTGTTGACAGACAAGCCGGAAAAGGTTTCGCGTGAATTTGTCCAGCTGGGGTTGTCTGAACAGGAGCTGCACAAGCATACGATGATGGAGTTACTGGATTTTGACCTTGGCCTTTACTTGGCTGCAGGTAAAGTAAGGTTGCAGCCTACCCTGCTGATCGTTTATTATCATCCGAAACAGGACACTGTAGCGTTTTTCTGTGCACCTGCAGAACATTTTAGATCTGAAAAATACGCTTAACCCGTCCTCATCCAGTACCTATGACAGCGAAAAACCATGGCCTAAAAACCATGGTTTTTTGTGATTATTGCTGAGTCAGGTTTTTCTCCAAAATGATTTTTGGCTCTCCCCTGTCATCGGTGTATGTCCCGATCACATCAACTTTTTAAATCGTTGAGCAACGGGCTTGAACATGATACCTTAGTGATGAGGTGAACAAGTTGTGAAAAAATATGCTGCTTTTCTATTACTTCATCTCATGATCTTATCCCTCATCACCTTTCTCCTTTCCCGCCAGATTGGTCTCCCTTGGTCTCACACCATGTTTTTTGTTGGCGGAGTGGCCATCGGTGTGGCCGCCTTTTATGCTGTCAGCGGAGATTTTTTTTCTAAGAGAGCCGAACTGGAAACACAACATGAAACACGGGGCGTATATGAGGAACGATTACAAAAATACACAATCACGGTCAGCCCTTTTTTTGTGGCGTCCATTCTGTTTTTTATCTGCAGCTTTATTTTCCCCTATTTGTTTTAGGGCTTTTTTGCTTTTTAGTTTACATAATAAATGTTATGTTATTTTTCAAACCTGCTGTTTCGAGGGCTTCATTAACACCATCCAACGCAGGCATTTGCTGAATGGATGCGGCCAACATGGTACAAAGTGGTCATTGCTTCTCTCTCCAATCTTTAGCGAGCATGCTGTACACCACGAGATCCAGGAAGCGGTCATTGACCCATTCAGCTTCTCTTTCGATGCCTTCCTGGACAAAACCCAAACGTTCAGGGATGGCTCTGCTTTTATGGTTATTGACCGCCGCCTTGATCACAACCCGGTTTAAACCCAGATCCAGGATGGCATAGTCCACTAAAGCCTTCACTGCTTTGGTCATCATACCTTTACCCTGAAAGGATTCTCCTAGCCAGTAGCCAATACTGGTGGACTTGTTAACCCAGTCAAAGCTGTGAAAACTAATCGTACCAGCGATCTGACCGTTGTAAAAAATGCCTGCTGTAAAGCCGTTGTTTTCAGCAAATTGTTTGAGGCTAAAACGGATGAAAGATTTGGTATCCTCAGGAGACTGTGTCGCATCCACCCAGGGAAGCCATTCCCGCAAATAGTCCCGGCAGCTGTCTGTCAGCTGGAAAAGCGCTTCTGCATATCTCAATTCCAGGATGCGCAGCTCGGTCTCTTTATCAATCCGGTAATAAAACATGGTCACTCTCCTTTCTTACTCCACGAGCGGTGGTTTGCCAGGGCTCTTATAATATTCAAATAATAATTCAACTGGGATGGGGTGTTCGCTCTACAGACAATGGGGGCAGTTCATGTTCCCCACAAAAACGGACATTCTGTGTTTCCAGACCGCTCTCAGCCACCCCGCCGACCAACTCACACTGAATAAAAATTTTGTACACATGATACCGATATCTGCCCAGCCCCCTGGGCCCACTTTAACCAATTGGTTGACATTGAATCACCCTTTATTAATTTGTGTGTTCAACTGTTGTTTCCAGGCCAGTACCTTTTGAACTTTTGTCAGTCACACCATCTAGCCCTATTGGATCGTGGCCGTCTTCCCTTTTTCTATTTAAGACGGTTGTCGATCTTGCCTTGATAGGCTTGCAGAGCAGTTGAGCCGGTTTTGTTCCTTTTTTCCATGAGCAGGTTGAATCTGAGCATCTTCTCGTTCAGTTCTTTTTTCAGCTTCGCTTTTTGCTCATCATCATAGCAACATTCGATCAAACTTTCCAGATTAACCAGCTCTTTTTTCAGTTGCAGCTCTTCAGGCAGGACACCCGCATTTTTCAGCAGCTTATAACCCGCCCGGAGATCTTCCGGAACCCGGGATAAGTCTTCCAGATTTAACGGTTTGCCTTGCCCAGACAGGTTGTTAAACTCCCCTTTTTTTATCGCCTCGCGGATTTTTTCTTCCGCAATTTGAGACAGAATATCCATGGGTGATCACCTACTCTAATTTGTAAGCATAGATGGTTTGATTAAATTGATCTGAAACCCGGTCCAAGATCTCAGAAACATTAGCCCAGGCCCCACCGGCCAGACCGCAACCTATCTTGTATGGCACACCAAATTTAGGGTTGCTTAGACCCTCATACGCATAACGAAACATCTCGGTCAGTGCTGACTCAAGTGCGGCATAATCAGTTTTAGGACCAGGCCCGTCATAGTGGAATTGCCCATACAAATTGACCACATAACGGTCTGCAGCTACTTTAGCGACTGAGATTTTTCCCAAGCGCTGCTCTGGGGGATACGGGAAATCCCGGTCAGCTTCATAGGCTTGAGGATACAACTTTTTAATCTGTTTGGCAATGCCCGCTTCCATGGAAGAAAAACAATTGGCCTGGTGGGCAATCACATCACAATCAGACTGGAGCAGATCACCTTTTACAATCACCAAGGGCATATCGAACATCTCCTTGTACTTGTATATGAATAAATTTCGATAAGACGGCCACCCAAGTACCATTCTATTTGGTCTACTTTCTTAATTTACCAAATAATTGCCATAAAGTTTCCAAACGCTCTATGGGTTACAAAGTTTACCAGTGATGAATAGGAGAGAATGTTTCACTCTCATCTTTTCAAATCCTAGAACTTCTTCCGAACTACAAATCAATTCCCCTAAGTAATTATTTTTCAATAATGAACAAATATATAAGGTATTTTTTTAATTTTTTAATAGTTCCTGCGTAGTTCGTTTTTTGGACACATCCTCTCTTTTTCATTGTAAGGGACTTAACTAAAATGTGTCCATGAAACTATACTAACTCTACAAGTCCAGTTGATCTTTCGGCTAGACTCTCTAAGCATATTATAGGTTAACGTATAGTAGTTTATAATAGTTTATGAAGAAATATGGAAAGACGGTGAACAAGGATGATTAAAAAATTACTAGGGATTATTTTATTAATGTTTATAATGGTTGCTTGTCAGCAAGATGAGGTTGTGTAAACTTTCGGATGTTAAGGCGGTTGCTATCCACTTAAAAAGAGAAAGACAACTGTTGCGGTTCTTGGTTCAGCGCCTCCCGGCTAGTGTCTTCTGATGCACGTTCCCGCGAAAAACCGTAGTGTTCAAGCAACTGGTTAATCTGCCGGTCGATACGCTCCCGGTAGCGGTCTGGAAGACGCCCGTACCGGTAAAGTGCTTCATAACGTTGGACAAGGGAAGGCTCCCGCTGTTTGAGGACCTGCAAGAACCACGTTTTAACCTCGGGAGTGGTAAGCCTGAGATAGGAAGGCATGACAAACCGTGCCCCATGCTCCGCTGCAGAGGCAATGACCTCCCGCAAATCCCGGGGACGGTCCGTTAAATAGGGAACAATCGGGGCCAAGAAAATACCGGCTGGCAATCCTGCTTGGCTTAACCGGCGTACTGCGGCCAAACGCTGCCGGGGATGGGGTGAAGCAGGCTCTAGCATGCGCCAAATATGTCTCTGCATCGTATTGACACTGAAATTGATAGACACCACAGGTAAGGTTTTAAGTATATCAATGTCACGCAAAATAAGGGGCGAACGGGTCGTAATGCTGACGGGTACCTGATAACGGGCTAAAACTTCCAGACACTTGCGGGTCAGTTGCAACTTGCCTTCTAATGGCTGGTAAGGGTCGGTCGCTGTCCCGATGGCCACTGTGCCGAGATGTTTCAAAGTACGGCTGAAACCGGCCATGCGTTTCAGTTGCTCCGTCAATGCTTCCACTGCATTCTGTTTATATAAAATGTAGTGTTGAAAGGTATCATCACATTCCAAGTCCAAAAAACGGTGGGTGGCCCGCGCATAGCAAAAGCTGCAGCCATGCTGACACCCGCGGTACGGGTTAAGTGACCATTCAAACGGCATCGAAGGGGCCTTCACCCGGTTCAACACCTGCTTGGCAGTAAGGGGTTCACAAACAGGAGACATTCGTGATCCTCCAATACAAACATATGTTTGCACCCAGTTTAACACATTGGGGACAATTTTAGAAGGGGTATTCATTAGAAAATCCTTGGTATAATCTGCGTTAACATATCTCCTGTTATAGCTCATGACAGCTTAACTGCCTTGATGAGCACGGCCTCCCCTTCAAAAGAGGTGACCCGGTCTCCTTCGGCTGTAACCTTCAGTTTCTGGCGGACAGGTGCTGGCGCCCTCACGATAAAAGCGGCCAATTCCCTTTTGTCTTCCTCCGGCAAATTCATGCGGCTGCACCACTCTTCGAACGCAAACGTTTTAGCAAAACGGTAACATTCTTCAATGACAAGACCGTTCTCCTCCAACATGCGCACCCATTCTGACTTTTTCCAAGCCCGGACATGGCTGTAGTCCCGGAGTTTTTCGATTTCATTATAAAACTGATCAATTTCATCGTCTTCCGCTGCCACATTATCCACCAGCAAAAAGCGTCCGCTTGGCCTTAGCACACGAAAAACTTCGTTTATAAACTTTTGAACGTTGGGAAAATGATGGGCGGCAATGCGGCAGGCAACCACATCAAAAGTTTCCGGGCCAAACGGCATCTGTTCAGCATCCCCTTGCACATAATCGACGTTTTGATACCCGTTTGCACTAATAAAACGTTGGGCGGCTTCCAGCATTTCAGGGGTAAGATCCATTGCTATCACTTTAGCGGCTAAGGGAGCAAGAGCATTGGCCACATGACCGCCCCCTGTTCCTACGTCCAGAACCACATCCTGCGGTGTAACTGCCGCAATCTCTACTAATTTGGCCAGATCTCTTCCCTTGGCATGAATATCACTGGTGACATAAGCTTCCGCACTACGCCCGAACTGGTTTTGTACATCTCTTTTCCCTTCTTCAACCCGGCCAGGTTTCCGTTCAAGAAATTCTATACGATTGCCAAAGGGGTCAAAGCAGGAGAACCGTTCTACATTGGGAATAGGTGTTTCATCTCTTGTCTTCACGCCTTGCTTTTCAAAATAACGGCGAACTTCTGCCAAATTGGCCACTTCAAAGGCAGGATGCCGCTTGGAATGCTCTTTTTGAAAAGGTTCCACTCCAATATGCAGCTCAATATCCCCAACTTTGTACCACAACCCCCCGTTGGGGAGTAATGACTGGGGTTTCGGGATTTCTTTGAACCCCAAGATATCCGTATAAAATGCCCGCGCTCTGTCCTCCGCTCCAACCGGTATACAAATCTGCACATGATCAAGTTTGATAACTTTTATCATGGGCACCCTCCTTAGTTTCATTATATAAAACTTAGTTCTATTATATGAACCATTGATTCCATTCTACCATATTTAACGTGTTGTGTACAGACAAAAAGGACCGAATGGCCTTCGGTCCTACGTTTAATAAAGCATCCACTTAGTTTGTTTTTTGTACAAGGTCCCTAATCTACCGCTACCTTCAGTCTACCACGATACCACAAGCTGTAAAGCCCAAATACGGCCAGCATAAAAAGCAAATATCCACCCAGTGTCCACATCAAAACTGAAGGTGAGGAAAACATTTGCTTACCGCACAAGGCATACACAAACATCCCCGGAATCTGACCAATGGCTGTCGCCCCAAAATAGGTAACAAAAGACATGTTGCTGATGCCTGAATAAATGTTAACCACTGGCGTCGGTACAATCGGTACCAAGCGGACAAAGAGCACCGCCACAAAGGCGTTCTTTTCAATCATGTCTGTTAACTTGTCCAGCTTCTTAAATCGCTGAATGGTTTTGTCAAAGTAGCTGCTTAAGGCGGACCGGGCAAGGAAAAAGAAAATAGCGGCTGATGAGACAGCCCCAAACCAGTTAATCAGCGTTCCCAAGATAACACCGTATTTGGCGCCCATCACCCCGGCAAACAAGGTAAATGGGATAACGGGGAAAACAGACAAAAACGTGGCCAGAACGAACACCATGGGGAGCTGTGAAAGATCCCCTTGATTAATCCAAGCTAACAAAGGTCCCCGATAATGATATGACAAATATAAGACTAACGCGTATAATCCGAGCCAACAAAGCCATTTATTCATGATGCTCTCCCCACTGTAAAAGAGATAATAATAACTGCTGAATGCCAACAAATCAATTTATGTATACAACAGTCCCATTAAAGCAAAATAATTGTTATTTTTTTTAGAAACCCTCTATAATGGAGAGGTAGAAATTATTTCGTGAATCGAGGTAACTAGCCATGGAGAATCAAAAACAAGTCATCATTGGGGCATGGTATGCGATAGCTGCTTATGCGGCTTGGGGATTGCTGCCTTTATACTGGAAACTGTTAGAAAACATCCCAGCGCTTGAAATTTTGGCTCACCGGATCATATGGTCCTTTGTATTCGTCGCCCTCATTCTGGCTGTGAGCTCCAAGTGGCCACAACTGAAGAAAGAATGTCTCTCCATCTGTCGCAATCGGAAGCAATCCCTTGCATTAATGTCCTCCGCTGTGGTCATCAGCGCCAACTGGTTGATTTATATTTGGGCCGTTAACAATGACCGGGTGATCGAAACCAGTCTGGGTTATTATATCAATCCCCTGTTTAGTGTTTTACTGGGTATTGTTGTCCTTAAGGAGCGATTAACCTTCTGGCAATCTTGGTCATTTGTCCTGGCTACGATTGGCGTGCTGATTATCACTGTTAAATACGGCACCATTCCGTGGATTGCCTTATCACTAGCCCTCAGTTTTGCGTTATACGGCTTGGCCAAAAAAATAGCCAATCTAAATGCCATGATCGGCCTGGCCTTTGAGACGTTGTTAACCTTACCGGTAGCCTTATTATATGTGGCGTTGCTACACAACGCTGGAAACAGCTCCTTTGGTGCCAGCTCTGTCAGCACCTCTCTGCTTTTGGCGGGGGCCGGCATGGCCACTGCTCTTCCCTTGTTGTGGTTTGCCCAAGGAGCAAGGAAAATTCCATTATCTATGCTTGGTTTTTTCCAATACATCGCCCCATCCATTACACTATGTCTGGGCATTTTCGTCTTCAATGAACCGTTTAGCAAAATTCATTTGATCAGCTTTATGTTTATCTGGAGTGCTTTAACACTTTACTCACTGTCAAAAACCAAACTCATGGTTCAATTGGAAACAAAACTGAACCGCAAAAAATCGTTTGGAGCTTAGTTACCTCTTGTTGAGATTATGGTGGTTTGCCAATTGTTGCTGAGCCATTTTGATCATTTCCTTTACCATTTTGCCGCCGATTACGTCTGGCCATCCAGGTCATCCCCTTTCTTTGTGCTAAAATTAGCTTAACTCATCGGTCCACGGACTATTCATGGCACATGATTAACGCGGCCACAGTTACAATCTGACACTCCCAAAGTACAAAAGAGCGATGCCCATCAATGAACATCGCTTGATGTAAATCCTTATTTAAACGCTTTTCCTTTGGTGAGGATACAAGGTACACCATAGCCTATAGCCCCTGGCTGGGACATCTTTTCCAAGTAGGCCAGGCCGCGTTCACACTGCCGGCAAGTTTCACACTTGTCCGAAGTGACGATTTTCATCGTATGTTGAAACTTGCCTGCCGGCTGCCTGTTGAACCGCTTTAGTTTCTTTTTGACCATCCCTACCTTCCCCTTCCGCACAAGCAGTCATTTCTCAATCTACCGTATTGTATGTGCGGAAGGTTGAGTTGTCTCACCCTGTTATGCCTATTTTATTCTAAATTTATTCTAAATAGTGGCAATAGTTGTTTGGCTAGTTCTTGCAGTTTGATGGTTGTATCTCCCTCTCTAGACATCTTGGATATTAAACTGAAATAAAAAAAGACCCAAAATATATAAGGTCACCTTAAAATCAGGCCTGTTACCCTTATATATTTCAGGTCCTGCCCGGGAATCACCGGTCACAATCCCTTATCATTCTGTGGTAATTATGCTTTGTCGGCGACACGCTGCAAATGCAGGGAAATATAGCCAATTTCCGACTCGGGAAAGATAATGCCGTATTCGTTTTCCAGATATTGAGCCAGCTTTTGGGCGCATTGAAACTCTTGTGTGTATTTATTTTTAATCAGCGCCAGCATGTCTTGATCCATGGCGTGAAATGGTTCGTCACTTTCCGCTCTCATTAAGGCGAAACGAAGATGGGTAATTAACCCCTGATATGAGAGGCTCTCTTGATCAAGGTAAATGTCCAGCTCTTGTTCAATCATGCTGGTTAGCTCATTAATCATGGTTGTTTGCCTCAGGGTATTTTCCATGCTGCTGTCCTGAATTTTGGCGGTGTGGATGTGAAGGGCAATATACCCTGCTTCATCCGGGGGCATGTTGACATTCAGTTTATCTTTCACGTATCTTATGGCCCACATGCCAATTTCAAACTCTTTTTTGTATAAGACCTTGATCTCGTTCAGTAACTTGTTCTCTATCTTGATGCCGTTTTCAATCCGGTCAATAGCAAATGACAAGTGATCAGTCAGGGCAATATGAATATGATTGTTCAGTTTGGTTCCCAGTTTCTTTTCAGCATAAGAAATAATATCTTCGGCAAGGGCAATGTGCTCTTCAGGAAGGGTGCGCAACAGTTCCTGAAACTTTTCATTTTCCTCTTTCATGACAAAGATTTTTTCAATCTTTTCTTTGTTGATAATATCATTTTTCCGCTTTTGAAAACCAATGCCTGCACCCATGACGATTTTTTCTTCATGACCATCTTTGACCACAACGGCATTGTTATTGAGGATTTTTTTAATCTTTAGGGGGTTAGATCTGGACCGCATCTGCGCACTTCCACCTCTCCTTATAAGAGACAACCGGACTGTCCAATTGAGGGCTGTAATTACCTTTTGAGACCTGCCCGCCTGGCCGGACTGACGCACTTATCCAAGCAGGCAGCCCCATTGGCGTATGGCTATTCCTTGATTTTGAGCTTGATCAAATCATGTTGTCCGGCTGTAACTTTATTATGGTGGATTTGCTGCACATTTTCAACGTGACCTCCATTTGTTATGACCACCGGTGTAACCGTACTTGCCGCTTTCTCTTCAACCAGACCGAGATCAAAGGTGATCAGCAGGTCACCGGCTTTCACTTTATCCCCCTGTTTGACATGGGCCTCAAAACCTTCTCCCTGCATATTGACCGTGTCAAGCCCGATATGAATCAGTATTTCCACACCAGCCTTGGAGCGGATGCCCACAGCGTGTTTGGTGTGAAACACTTGCACAACCTCACCGTCAACTGGAGCGACGGCTTTTCCCTCATCCGGCTGAATGGCGATGCCGTCGCCCATCATTTTTTGTGAAAATGTGGGATCAGGCACCTCTTCCAACCTAACCACTTGTCCACTTAAGGGAGCAACTAAAGTTTCTTCGCTGGGCTTGCTTTTAATGCCAAACCATTTTTTAAACATTGTCAATCACCTTCCCAGAACGCATTGGAATCAGGAAATTTTAAATTTGTCCTTTACGTAGCTGACAACTTCTTCAGTGGTATTCATATTAAGCACTTGCTCTATCATGTTTTCCACCTGCGACTTGCTTAACTGGCTGATTTGATTTCGGGCAGGCAAAATGGAAGTGGCACTCATACTAAACTCATCTAATCCCAGTCCTAGTAAAATAGGGATGGCCAGTGGATCACCAGCCATTTCACCGCACATGCCAACCCATTTTCCTTGTTGATGAGCGGCCTGGATAACGTTGTGAATCAGCCGCAAGAGAGCGGGATGGAACGGTTGATAGAGATAGGAAACCTGTTCATTCATGCGGTCCGCAGCCAGGGTGTACTGAATCAGGTCGTTGGTGCCGATACTGAAGAAGTCAACCTCTTGAGCAAAGCGGTCGGCCAAGACAGCCGTTGAGGGGACTTCCACCATAATCCCCACCTCAATGTTCCCGGCCACCTGCTCACCTGCCTCAACCAGCTTGTGTTTTTCTTCCTCTAAGATGGCTTTGGCCTGTCTGTACTCCTCAAGGGTAGCAATCATGGGAAACATGATTTTTAAATTGCCATAGATGCTTGCCCTGAGCAAGGCCCGCAATTGGGTACGAAACAAATCCTGTTGATGCAGACAGAGCCGGATAGCCCTGAAACCAAGAAATGGATTCAATTCCTGGGGCAAATCAAGATAGGGCAATTCCTTGTCTCCGCCAATATCCAGGGTACGTACGACCACCGGCTTGTCCTTCATTTTCTCCAAAACTGTTTTATACGCCTCAAATTGTTCCTCTTCTGTCGGCAGTTGATCCCTGCCCATGTAAAGAAACTCGGTGCGATACAACCCAATCCCTTCTGCCCCATTGTCCAGGACAGAGGAAAGGTCATCAGGGGTGCCGATATTGGCTGCCAGCTCCACTTGATGTCCGTCAGCCGTCAAGGTGGGCTGATTGACCAGTTTGGCCCACGCTGCCTTCTGCCTGAGATAGTCTTGCCATTTCTGCTCATAGATTTGAAGTTGTTCGGGCGAGGGGTCGATAATCACCCTGCCCTCAAAGCCATCTACGATGACGGTTATACCGTTTTCAATTTTCTCAGTGGCTCCCTTGGTGCCGACAACGGCAGGGATTTCAAGTGAACGAGCCATGATGGCTGAATGGGAAGTACGCCCGCCAATGTCGGTGGCAAACCCTTTGACGTAACGACGGTTCAGCTGTGCCGTGTCAGACGGAGTCAGGTCATGGGCAATAATCACCACTTCTTCATTGATCAAACTGGGATTGGGGATGGTAACACCCAGTAAATGACCCAAAACCCGCTGGGTTACATCACGGATATCCGCAGCCCGTTCCCGCATGTAATCGTTGTCCATTTGTTCAAACATGCCGATGAACATGTGCGCGACATCGTGTAAGGCAAATTCTGCATTGACCCGTTCAGTTGAGATTTTGCCTTTGACAGCGTCGATCAGCTCAGGATCAGCAAGCACAAGCAGATGGGCATCAAAAATCGCAGCCTTATCCTTGCCCATTTCCTGCTCTGTATGCGCTTTAATCTGCTCAAGCTCAGTCCTGGCGCTGTCAATGGCTGCTGTAAGACGGTCAATTTCCGCTTGCGGATCATCAACAAATCTCTTTTCTACAGCAAGATCAGGACTGTCTAAACGGAAGGCTTTGGCGATAGCAATACCCGCAGATGCTGCAATTCCCTCAATTGTTTGTGACATTACGCCCCCAGCCCTTCGTTTTTCATCATTTCTTCAATGGCTTGAATGGCCTCTTCTGCATCGTCTCCTTGTGCCGTGATTTTAATTTCGGCCCCTTGTTGAATGCCTAGGGACATCACACCCATGATCGATTTCAAATTGACCATTTTTCCATTGTGTTCCAAGTTAATATCAGAGTTAAATTTGCCCGCAGTTTGAACCAGGATAGTGGCCGGACGGGCATGGATCCCCGACTCACTCGTCACTTTAAATTTTCTTTCTGCCATCATTTACATCCCTCTCCTTTTCAGAATAGCTCTCTGATATGACGACTCTCATTTGAGATTTTAACAGGTTATAAACAATAAAAAAGGCATGAGGAAAAAAGTTGGAATCGATTCTAGTCTGCACATTCCAACCTGCTTTCACTCATGCCTGATCGAGTCAGTCACATAGTTCTATTTGATTACGATTGGTTATCCAATGTCCATGGAGATTGTACCATACCTATGGCCAGACTGCAAGATTTCCATTAGAATCCTTTTGGCAGGACGAGTACCGTTTTGTTATCAGTCAGCTAAAGGTAATCCCGAATATCGACGACACCTCCTTGAGGCCACTGCTCCTCAAAGAACAGACAGATCAGCTTTTCAGCAACAAAAGCAGGTGACATCAGCTGTCCTTGGACTTTGTACTCAATAAATCTTTCCACATCTGGAAAGTCCTCTTGCTGAGTTGAACGGATGTTCGTTTGCATGTCAGTATCGATAATGCCAGGTGCAACGGACAATACTTTAACCGGATTGGTCTGTCCTTCCTGTTCAAGGCCGACGCAGCGTGTAAACAGATCTAAACCAGCCTTTGACGTGCAATAGGCGCTCCAGCCGTGGACAGCCCGCTTTCCTGCACCGGAAGAGATGTTCATAATGCGCTTATCCCCATTGAACCGGTCCGCCAGTTTCACAAACAGAGAAGTCAACACCATAGGAGCCAGTAAGTTGACATGTATGTTGGCTGTTAACTCATCTGTTGGACATTTTTCAATGGGCTTAACCGGCTCAACGATCCCCGCATTGTTAATCAAAGCGATGGTTTTGGCCCGGGACAAATCGATCTGGTCAAAGATATGCTCCATCAGTTTCTCTAAACCATCCAGGTTTTGTAAATCATATTCAAAATATTCTAGGGCAACATTCTTTTTTTGTGCCTCTTCCAGTAAGGTTTCATTTTTACGGCGGGAAATGCAAAACAGATGATGCCCTTCCTGCAGCAGTTGTCTGGTTAATGCTTCCCCCAAACCTCTTGATGCGCCTGTAATGATCACATATTTCATCTCACTCTCTCCTCCTCTAGCCCACATAGTGCCTTAAAATGCGATCCACAGCCGGACCGTAGGTTTCACCAAACAGATTCAGGTGCACAAGCAAGTAATACAACTGATAAAGCGGGCGAACATCCTCATAATGTTCTGAAAGGGGCTGTACCTCCTGATAGGCAGCATAAAAGCGTGGGGAAAAGCCCCCAAACAGTTCGGTGAAGGCCAGTTCAAACTCCCGCTGCCCATAAAAGACAGCCGGGTCAATCAGATAAGGTGTTCCCCGAGGGCCTGCCAGCCAGTTGCCACTCCACAAATCGCCATGAAGCAAAACAGGCCGGCGCTCATCAGGAACCCATTGCCCAAGTCTGTCTAAGAGCTTTTCCAGCCTTGCTTTCCTTTTAGCAGGGAGCATCCCCTGTTCATCTGCTAATTTTGTTTGAAATCCTAAACGCTGTTCACTTAAAAAACGAATCCAGCTTTTTTCCCACCCATTAGGTTGTGGCAGCTTGCCAATATAGTTATTTTCAGCCAAGCCATAGTAGGTATGGGTGTACTGGTGCAAACGGGCAAGTCCCCGCCCCAGCTTTGTTTCACTATCAGCTGCCGGCTCTGTAGGGACCCATTCCATGACGATATATCCATGATCGGCTGATGAGGGACTTACATGATACACCTGGGGAACAGACAACGCACCTGCCTGGCGCAATTGTTGCAGTCCGTAGGCTTCTTTTTGGAAAAAGTCAGGGACAGCATTCCTATTGATTTTTATAAAACAGTGGTTATTCTCCGTACGTACTTCAAAGGCCTGACTGATATCCCCACCGGGAACGGGCTGCACATCAATCAGGTGAGATGTGTCTCCCATCTCATGCAAAATAGTCTTTATGGTATGTATCATAATTGCTCACGCTGGCGGATATAGCGCAGCAAATGATCACAACTCTCATTAATCAGCTGATATACATACTCAAAGTTTCCTGTAAAGTACGGGTCCGGGACATTCAAGGTGTCACTGTCAGGGAGGAATTCCAGCAAACGGACGATTTTAGGATGCTGCTCCTGGAAAGCCAACTGCTTCAAATGGCTGACATTTTCCTCATCCATGGCGATGATGTAATCAAACTCTTCCAGATCCTTCGTGCTGATCTGACGGGCTTTAATGCCAGTGTGGTTAATCTTGTTCTCACTCAGAATTCGGCGGGTGCCTTCATGGGGCGGCTGGCCTACATGCCAGTGACCGGTTCCGGCCGAATCTACAGAAATTTTATCCTCCAGTTCTGCCTCTTTCACTTTATGGCGAAAAACAGCTTCAGCCATGGGAGAACGGCAAATATTCCCCAGACAGACGAACAGTACCTTAACCATACTTAACCTCCCTTTCTCATGAAACAAGTCTATTCCATTATAGACCTTTTAAGTGCCAGAGGAAGAGAAACTTTTTTTAGCGGATTTGCAAATAAACATTTAAATTTTCCTTCATTTTCATAGCCTCTGCATCATTCTCAACGTTAATGTAGTAATGGTCCCCGTCCAACTCAGTCGTAAAGTGCTGAAAGCCATTTTCCCGCAAATGATCATCAATCAGCGACAGATCGTCATTGGGGTTCAGTAACATTTTCCGGCCTACAAAGTCTTTGTTAACGTAGATGTCGTAGCTATCATAGGGCTGTTTGATCTGTTCATCATCAGGATTGTATTGTCCAAAGGGGAATGGAAAACCAAAGGTTTCCCGGTACATGCTGATCACTCCTCCTGCATCATCTCAGTGCTAATAATGTTTGCACTCCGCCTGAGATTATGCATGGCAGGATCAGAACAGCTCCAATTGCCTGGGAGCCAGGCCTGCATAAGTAATGCCGAGCAAATCAATCATCTCTTTGGCGTTTGGTGCAGCGTCACCACCCGAATTGTTGTTGAACAGAACAATCACTTCTTCCGACCGGGCGGCGAGCCTTAATAACTTCGCTTTCCATTCCAGCAGCTCCTCCCGGCTGTACCGATACAGATAACGAACATCCCGCCAATTGGGCTGTCCCTTGTTGTTCCAGCCCTGCACATTGCGGCCATGGAAACGGACCAGGGTCAGCCGGGGATGGGTCGGCCGCAGAATCACCGGCACTGAACCCTCTCCCGCCTGCGGTTCATCACAAATAGCGTGGATCCAGCCCTCCCGCTCCATAAAGGACAGTGTTTTGGCTTCCATTTGGCGAGTAAACCAGCTTTGATGGCGAAATTCCAAGGCGACAGGAATATCTTCCATCAGTTCTTTTGTAGCACGTAAAATGGCCACACTTTCCCGTTTGCACTCAAACCAGGGCGGATACTGGAACAGAACGGCCTTTAATTTTCCTGCTTCTAGAAGCGGCTTCAACGACTCTTTAAAGGCAGCAAACATCTCTTTCATACTGGAGAATGGGATCTCCCCCCTGGCATGGCCGGTCATGCCCTGATAAGCCTTAACCACAAAACCGAAACGGTCTGGGGTGTCATTAACCCACTTTTCAAAGTTCTTCGGAGGCTGAATGGCATAAAAAGAGGAGTCTACTTCTACCACAGGAAAATGGCTGGCATACACTTTCAATTTATCCTTCTCTCTCGTCCCTGCCGGGTAGAGCAGCTCATGGTCCCCCCAGCCTGTCACTCCAATGTGAATGATGCTCTCTAAACCAGATTGCGGCGTGTCAGGCATTGAGCTCATCTTTCTGTACCTCCCCTTCCGTTCTGGCTGAAAGAATGATCACAGTCACCATAATGAACAAGCCGCCAACAGCTTGGATCGGGCCGAAAGGAGTTTTCATCCAGATAATGGATGAGACAGCTGCAGCCAAAGGCTCTGCACTGGCCAGCAAGCTTGTCTCTGTAGGCTTGATAAAACGCAAACTGTCCAAATACAGAAAGAAGGGTAACAAGGTGCCAAAAAAGATGACGAAGAGTATCATACCCACAGTCATCAGCGACCATTCCCCGACAGAGACATGCCACACCGGCTTCAACAGCCCAATTCCAACCCCGCCAATAACCATCCCCCATCCGACAGTTACAGCAGAGCCAAAACGCTCCAGCAGCTTTGCAGGGTATAACGTGTAAAAAGCCAGAGCTAAAGCAGAAGCCACCCCCCACAGAACAGCAATGCCTGGTACGGTTAATTGGCCTATTTTACCATTGGTCACCAGTAAAAAAATGCCCGCAATGGCCAAGATCAGAGCCATGCTTTCAGCCTGCGAAGGAAGTCTGAATAAACGCAGGGCCACATAAACAAATATGAAAAAGGGTCCCAAATATTGAAGCAACGTGGCCATCGCTGCATTTCCAGCTTCGATGGCCGCAAAATAGGTGTATTGGACCCCCAGCATGCCCACCAGACCGAAGATGATCAGCCGCATCCTTGTAGTCCGCTCCCTCCACACCACCCAGATGTCTTCCCCCGTCCCGCGCCATGCGGCAAACAGGAGCAACAGCACACCGGAGACGACTAAACGGACAGTAACCAGCCAATTGACATCAATTCCTTGCTGTTGAAAAAGAAACTGGGCGACCGTCCCAGACAGCCCCCATAAACTGGCAGCCAAGATCACCATGGCAATGCCTTTATAGCGTAACCACGTACCAGATGTGACATCAACGGACAAAGCAAACTCAACCTTTCTCAACTGGTCTCTCTATCTATCCAAAGTATAGCGCTTTGTCCGCTATATGTCAGCTTAAAAATCGTCAGTTTACATAATGATTATTATTTCAACTCACTAAGTACGAACCGTTTTGACCGTTGTTTGTTTCAGGATGAATACCGCAACACCAAAAGCGGCCAAAGCAGACAGCAAACCGAAAAATGTGCTGCCGGTGAAACCCAGTACCAGATAACCCACTACCGCAATGCCTGCCACTATCAGGGCGTAGGGCAACTGGGTGATGACATGGTCAATGTGATGGCTTCCTGCTCCTGTAGAGGATAAAATGGTGGTGTCTGAAATGGGAGAACAATGGTCGCCAAAAACGGACCCGGCAAGCACGGCTGCCAGTGAAGGCAATAACATGGACACATCTGTTACAACTGCAATCTCCCCTGCAATAGGCAGCATTATACCAAATGTTCCCCATGACGTGCCCGTAGAAAAGGCCATAATTCCTGCGGTAATAAATAACAGAGCTGGTAAGAGACTGATGCTAAGATGGGCATCAACCAATCCGGCCAAATACGTTCCGGTCCCCAATTCTCCTATAATTTCAATAATGGTCCAGGCAAAAATCAAAATATACACTGCCGGTAGCATCGATTTTATTCCAGCCCACAAGCCTGATCCAATGAGACGGACAGAAATCTGTTTAGTAACATTTAAAACGACTGCAACGATGAGCCCAATCAGTCCCCCAGACACTAAAGCAGCGGCCACATCCGTGTTTTCAAAAATAGAAAGCAGGCTGACATCCCCTTCAGACCGCTTAATCCCTGTGTAGATCATGAAAAAGACAGTTCCAACAACAAGAGCGCCAATCGGCCAAATCAGGTCTCTGACTCTTCCTTTCTCACTGGCTGGAAGATCGGACTGTTCTCCGGGGACATCGCCCTTGTTCGGATCAATGAGTTCACCTTTTTCGATGGCCCTGGTCTCGTGCTGCTTCATAGCTCCAATATCAAGGGAGAACAAAGCCACAGCAAAAATCAACAAGATGGCAAATAAGGCATAGAAATTCATGGGGATCATCATCATGAACGCTTGCAAAGCTTCATACTGCACAACGCTGTGGGCAGCCAGAATGCCTCCAATAATGGTAATGATATAAGCCCCCCAGCTGGAGACCGGGGCCAAAATACAGATAGGCGCAGCAGTAGAATCGATCAGATAAGCCAATTTGGCCCGTGACACGCGGTGGCGGTCCGTTAAGGGACGGCTGATCTGCCCCACAGCCAGGCTGTTGAAGTAATCATCGATAAAAATAATAATCCCCATCACAACCGTGGTTAACTGGGCGCCGACCCTTGTCTTTACCCGCTCCATCGCCCATGCCCCAAAAGCTTTGCTTCCTCCAGATAAGGAGATTAAGGCGGCCATCATCCCCAACAAAAACAAAAAGAAAATAATATAAAGTTCCCAGTCGTTTAACCCACCGTCCACATAAAAGATGTTCAGTACAATGTGACCAATTTGACTTAAACTGGCCAATACGGCATAGTCATTAATCATTAGTGCCCCAACCACAATCCCCAAACCCAGAGACAACAGCACCCGGCGTGTTAAAATCACCATCGCCAAGGCAAGAATGGGTGGCACTAAAGATAACGCTGTTGGTTCCATTAAAACCTACTCCTTACTATATTAAATATTACACGGCAATGGCAGAACTTCTGCATTACCCCCGTCAAATATTTGCCCGTCCTATTATAATACGCTTTGCCGCGGTTGGCCATCCCTTTTTATGAAACCTGCCCTTGATATGAAAAGTCTAAGAACGGTCTGCGAAAAAAATGTGCTTGGCTTCAATCTTATCTTGCAACTCTAAATAGCCAAAGGAGTACAGTTTCTGTCGCCTCTTGTCCGTTGGTGAACCAGGGTTAAACAACAGAATTCCCCGGCGTTTTTTTAGATAAGGAATGTGGGAGTGACCAAAAATAATGATATCGACCCTGTCCTCTGCAAATGTCTCGTAAGCCCGTTTGGCTGTCTCTTTTCTCTTTCCCCCATGTCCATGAATCACTCCAATCCGATAGGGACCAAAAGTTAATATTTTTTTAAGTCCAAAACGCCTGACAATCTCTTCGCCATCTACATTGCCTGCTACACCATCAACAGGGGCGATTCGCCTTAGCCGTTCATAGACTTCCAAAGACTGCCAGTCACCAGCATGGATGATAAAATCCACCCCTTGCAGACCCTTCAGCAAGGCACTCGGCAATGCTTTGGCCCGCTTGGGCACATGAGTATCCGAGACCACACCAATCTTCATTGTTGCACACCTCGACAATTTAAGCGGTTCTTGCTCTACTTTATGCCCCTGAGCGTCAAAATTTCACACATGATTTACAATTGTTTAACATAAACATGGTAAACTTATTGTCAAAGATCCTTTTATCCTGAATGTCCTTAATAGCATGAGGAATCTCAGCTTGGAAAAAATAATCATAAACTAGACTAAGCAGTGAAAGGGAGTGCGCACTGTTGTCCTTTATCAGTCCATCATTAGGTTCCTTGTCTCTGGAGGAAATGGTTCGAAACATCTCTTCTTTTATAAACGAAGAGCCAAAAGAGAAGTATAAGGTTGTGATCGGCACCGATTCCCACACGGACCAAACATCCACCCTGTTTGTCACAGCACTGATCATTCACCGTTTAGGCAAGGGAGCCCGGTTTTACTATCAAAAACGAAACATGAAAAAAATGACAGATCTTCGCCATCGCATTTACCTGGAAACGCAACTAAGCTTACAGCTGATCGATTCCCTGAAAGCCTGTGGATTGTTCTTTTTGCTGAGCGATTGGCCTTTAGAAGTGCACATTGATATTGGCAAGCAAGGGGAAACCAGGCAACTGATTCAAGAGGTTGTTGGCTGGGTAACCTCCGTTGGCTATGTGGCCAAAATCAAGCCTGAATCTTATGGTGCCAGTTCCGTTGCCGACAAGTTTACTTCATGAGTCCAATATATACCAGGCCAAAATCAAGAGGAAATAAGACGATTTAAAGGGAATATAAACGAAACCTTTTCCAATCTTCTCAAACAGCTGCTCAGGATAGATAATCCTGCCATACGTCTCCTTACCGCTTTTGACGGCTGTTTCGTTTCAGGGTATCATGAAAGGCGAAGTTCGCAAATGATGGCCATCATTTAAAAATAATCAAGATGGTGATAAATGAATGAGTGTACAAACCGATGTGTTAACGCCGACTCTCCGCAAACCCCGCCTCGAGGATGGAGCGGATCTGTGGTCATTGGTTAAAGAGACCGGTGTCCTTGATGTCAACGCAGCCTATACCTACCTGATGCTGTGTCGCAATTTTCAGGATACGTGTGTGGTTGCTGAAATGGACAACAGCGTTGTTGGATTTGTGTCAGCTTATATCCATCCTAAACAGCCAGATACTCTCTTTGTCTGGCAGGTCGGGGTAAGTGAGTCACAACGGGGACAGGGTTTGGCTACAAAGATGTTGCAGGCGCTCCTTCAGCGCCAGTCTTGCCTGAATATTCGCTATTTAGAGACCACTATTTCCCCTTCTAATAAGGCCTCACAAGCTTTATTCCGGAAATTAGCCCGTGATTTTGATGCCTATTGCGCTGTATCCATGTGCTTTCAGACAGACCAATTCCCTGATGATCATGAAAGTGAACTGTTGTTTAAGATCGGACCATTTAAAAAAACTGAATTAAATACCAATTAGGAGGTTTTTACCTTTTATGCAAACTAAAAAGGATCGCTCAGTTTTACATGTGTTTGAAACATTGGAATCTGAAGTGCGCAGTTACTGTCGCAGTTTTCCTGCTGTCTTCACCAAAGCCAAAGGACATAAATTATGGGGCCGGGACGGAAAGGAGTACATCGATTTCTTTTCCGGTGCCGGTGCCTTAAACTACGGACACAATGAAGAGCGCATGAAAAAGAAATTGATCGATTATTTAGCAAATGATGGTATTACCCATAGTCTGGATATGGCCACCGAGGCCAAAGAAGCCTTTTTAAAAAAGTTTCACGATGTGATTCTAAAACCCCGTACTCTAAACTATAAAGTCATGTTCCCCGGACCAACCGGCACCAATAGCGTTGAAAGTGCCTTAAAATTGGCCCGCAAGGTTACCGGACGCGAAAACGTAATCAGCTTTACCAATTCTTTTCACGGCATGACCATTGGTTCTTTGGCTGTCACCGGCAATACTTTCAAACGCCGGGGTGCCGGTGTGCCCTTAAATTACACTGTGACTATGCCTTATGACAACTATTTTGGCGCTGAATTTGATACCATTAAGTATCTCAAACGCTTGTTAGAAGATAACGGCAGCGGTCTGGATCTTCCGGCAGCCATCATCTTGGAAACCGTGCAAGGGGAAGGTGGTCTTAATGCGGCCCGCTTTGAATGGCTGCAAAAAATTGAAGAGATCTGCCGCAAATGGAATATCCTGCTGATCGTGGACGATGTGCAGGCTGGATGTGGCCGGACAGGCACGTTTTTCAGTTTTGAACCGGCCGGCATTGAGCCGGACATTGTCTGCCTGTCCAAATCCATTGGCGGTTACGGTTTGCCATTGGCTCTGACCTTGTTCAAACCGGAGTTAGACGTTTGGGCACCAGGTGAACACAACGGCACGTTTCGAGGCAACAACTTGGCCTTTATTGCCGCCACTGAAGCCCTTACTTACTGGAAGACACCTGCATTTGAACAAAAGATCAAGCAAAAAAGCGAGAAAGTTAACCACTTCCTGCAATCCATCGTCAGCAACTATCCCGGGCTGCAGGGTGAAGTACGGGGACGCGGCTTGATGCAGGGCATTGCTTGTGCTACAGACGGGCTCGCCGAGAGGATTTGCCGGGAAGCCTTTAAACGCGGACTGATTATGGAGACATCCGGTCCGGCGGGTGAAGTGGTTAAACTGTTCCCACCCCTCACCATCAACGACCAAGGACTGGATCACGGCTTAGCGATTCTTGAAGAAAGCATCCAAGCCGTCGTTAACCCTTAAGAAAGAATGAAATCAAACGCACAAATACCACTAAACAGATAGGAGCGACGACTATGATTGTAAAGCGACTGGAAGATATTATAGGTACTGACCAGGAAGTGTCCACCGACAATTGGATCAGCCGCCGTCTTTTGCTGAGGAAAGACGGCATGGGCTTTTCTCTCCATGACACGATTATCAAAAAAGGAACGGAAACGTTTATTTGGTATAAAAACCACTTGGAAGCCGTCTATTGTATTGAAGGTGAAGGTGAAGTGGAAGTTTTGGATGACAACGGTGAAAAAACAGGTGAAATCTATCCCATAATGCCGGGAACTGTATATGCTTTGGATGGCCATGAAAAGCATCTGCTGCGGGCCACCACCGCCGATATGCGCATGGTTTGCGTCTTTAACCCGCCCGTCACTGGCAAAGAGGTGCATGATGAAAATGGCGTCTATCCGTTAATTGAAGAAGATTAATGGGAGGAAGCATTCAGCTCCATCCATTCTGAGCAAATCTGTTATACTGCCCATTCTCCCTCCATACGAATGGTTTCAAAAGCCACAGGCACATGCTTGTGGCTTTCTTGTTTAAAAGTCATCTATTTGCCAAATACTTAAGGTACAAGGAAGGAGGAAAATACTGTGCAAGAGCAAACTCATGTGGAACAGAGCGAACATACCCATCCCTATGAAAAATATTGGCTGCTGAAGTGGCTGACCACCGTCGACCATAAAAAGATAGGTATCATGTACTTTGGTGCCGGAGGGTTCTTCTTTTTAATTGGAGGCTTAGAATCAATTTTAATTCGCGTTCAGCTCATGTATCCGGAAAATACCTTCCTGGCTGGGTCTACATATAATGAACTTGTGACGATGCATGGCACAACCATGATTTTTCTAGCTGCCATGCCACTGATCTTCGGCCTGATGAACGTGTTCGTTCCGTTACAGATTGGCGCCAGAGATGTGGCTTTTCCTTTTCTTAACTCATTAGGTTTCTGGTTATTTCTGTTTGGTGGTATCATGTTAAACTTGAGCTGGTTTATTGGAGGTGCACCAACCGCTGGCTGGACGTCCTATGTGCCCTTGGCCACTGAGTACAGCGGCTCGGGAATTGATTATTACGTGCTAGGCTTGCAACTATCAGGGGCAGGAACGTTGATGGGGGCTATAAACTTCCTTGTTACTGTGATTAACATGCGGGCCCCGGGAATGACCTTTATGCGTATGCCCCTGTTTACCTGGTCCAGTTTTATCACGTCCGCTTTAATTCTGTTTGCTTTCCCTCCGCTAACAGCTGGTTTGTTCCTGATCATGTTTGACCGGATTTTTGGATCCCAATTTTTCAATGTGGCCGCCGGCGGTAATCCAATTATATGGCAGCATCTATTCTGGATTTTTGGCCACCCTGAGGTGTATATTTTAATCCTTCCCTGCTTTGGGATTATCTCTGAGGTTGTGAGCACATTTGCTAAAAAACGATTATTTGGCTATGCATCCATGGTATTTGCCACCATACTGATTGGCTTTTTAGGTTTCTTGGTTTGGGCGCACCATATGTTTACGGTAGGTATGGGCCCCTTTGCAAATACCTTTTTTGGTCTAGCCACAATGGCCATTGCTGTGCCAACAGGAATCAAAATTTTTAATTGGCTGTTCACTTTATGGGGTGGACGCATACAATTTACAACAGCAAACCTGTTTGCCCTCTCCTTTATCCCTACCTTTGTCATGGGCGGTGTAACTGGTGTGATGCTAAGTGTACCGTCTGCAGACTACCAGTATCACGACAGTTATTTTGTTGTCGCTCATTTCCACTATGTGATTGTTGGTGGGGTAGCCTTATCCCTGTTTGCCGGTGTGTATTACTGGTGGCCGAAAATGTTTAACAGGAAACTGAATGAGAAATTGGGCAAATGGAATTTCTGGCTGTTCTTAATCGGCCTGCATCTCACCTTTTTTATCCAGCACTTTCTCGGATTGTGGGGCATGCCCCGCCGCTACTTTACTTATCTCGAGGGTTATAACCTGGCTTGGGGCAACTTTATTAGCACGATTGGAGCCTTTTTGATGACGGCTGGGACAATCATCTTTATGATTAATGTGATCTATACCACCTTACGGGCACCTGTGGCTAAGAGTGATCCTTGGGATGGGCGCACCCTGGAGTGGTCTCTGCCCACTCCTATTCCGGAGTATAATTTTACCCAAATACCGAAAGTTCGGGGACTGGATGCCTGGTGGATTGAAAAAAGGGAAGGCCGTCACCAGCTGATACCGGCTGAACCTCCAGGAAAGATCCACATGCCGGATCCGTCCATTCTGCCGTTCTTCATGTCACTCGGAGCTTTTATTGGCAGTATGGGGCTGATTTTCCACCAATTCGTTGTGGCCACGGCAGGGTTTGGCATGACCCTCTTCTGCATGCTGATCAGATCCGTTAAGGAGTATCACGGTTATTACATCCAGCCAGCTTCTGAATCTGAACTGAAAAATTAAATAAGGTTAAATAAGTGATGCATAAATAAAACCCGTATCAGAATGGCGCACACGCACACGTTGATACGGGCTTTTTACTATTGAATTTATTATATAGCTGTTTAAAAAATGAATTGGGATATTGGGAAAATGTGGTGTGAGTGTATACTTAGATACGTTACTTTATTATTTGAGCGTAATAAAAATCTCTATTCCAAATATCAGAGTCTTGCTATACTGAAAAGGAGTGGTTTTATGAAAAAGACAATTATAATCGGTTGTTCAATTGCTATAATTTTATTAGTCGTTGGTACTGTTATTTTTATTTCTGGAAATGAAGAAGAGGCAGTTGTTGACACGCCTGAAGAAAAAGAAATCGTGGTAGATGAAACAGATACCAATGAAAAATCAATTGAAGAAGGAACGCCAGAAGAAGAGACAATCCAAGAAGACCCAAGATTGGTTTCATTTGTAGAAAAACATTCTGATGATACTGTTGCACTCGAAGTATTTGTTGTGAAAGAGTTTGACGAAGACGCTAATCCAATTGAATTTTTCGAAGGCACTCATATTCTTACTGTTGGTGAATTAAAAGAAAAAGTTAACAATAACGAAACGACTTATTTAGATGAAATTAAAAGATTTGTTGTTGATATCTACTTAATGAGACAAGGTTTTTCGTCAGAAGAAATAGATAGATTGTATGCTGAAAACAATCGTGGATCGTCTAAAGAAGATTTCATTACGGTCATTAGAGCTGAAAAACTTGCTAATCAAATAACAAGTTGTAGCGAGGAATTAAAATGGATGAATCTCGACTTGGTTGCCGAACCACACGATGAATTGGTTGAGGTTTATGAAGAAATTGATTTCTTGGTTCCTCCTTCAATCATTGCTCATCTCTTCGATTAAACATTAAAGATAAACCCGCCTGTAGGCGGGTTTTTTAATATAAAAACTTGACTTTTTCAGCAAATGAATGAGAGTGTTAAAAATTTGAAATTGATCAATTTAAGGGCTTGCCCCAGCTTCTCTTCGGATTCATCCCAGGTAAAGCCCGGTGGGTCGGTGGCGATTTCAAACAGGGTTCCGCCAGGCTCACGAAAGTAAATGGATTTAAAGTATTGTCTGTCACGCACATCAGTAACCAGCAGACCTTGGTCTTGCAATTCCCTTTTCCAGCTTAATTCCTCTTCCTCGTCTCTGTCCTGTTGCTCATAGCCCAAGCCCGCCCTCCTGCAACACCTGCACTGTTGGGTCGGCTGACTGCACACCGATGCTGACACCGAACATATGACGGATGATATGTTTATGGGGTACATCCTGCCCTGCCCAGTCCTGTAAGGAAACCATTTGTTCCGTTTCGACCAAAGCCAATTCAATGCCGTCATAGTCGGTAAACAAGAGCATGGCCCGGCCAAAGCGTTCATCCCGTTTAACCTGGATGCCGTGTAACTGCAGTCGCTCCTGCCAAAAAGACAGGCTTCCCACAGAAACAGAAAGATAAATGGTGTGAACCTGCCCTGTTCCCTTTTCTTCCTTTGGGAGACATTGGCCAGGGAAAGAAAGTTAATATGGTGCCCGGACTTCCAATCCGGTCTCCAAAATAGAGATGATACGTATCAGGCATGTCAAAGTTGACCGTTTGTTTGACCAGCCGCAACCCTAATATATCACGGTAAAAGGCCACATTTTTATGCACATCACCTGCAATGGCAGTAACGTGATGGATTCCTTGGGTGGCAGGCATTTTCGTTTCAACTCCTTTACGAACGACTTGACCCAGCTTTTTAGCTGTGGAAGAGGAGCAGCTTTCCTGTCGGTGAAACAACCCGGTGGGTCTCTTCCCAATAATTTTTTTCTTTTAAAATCTGTTCCCCAATTTCCTTGGCTTGTTGGTCATCATTGGCTTCAAATGTGTCGTCCAGAAGCTTTTCCCCTGTTTTTGAAAAAACAGTCACATGGTAGGTTTTCATCGGACTCTCCTCCTCGTACTGTCCCGCCGGTATTTGTAAGCATTGGCATTTATCACGCCCAGAGTGGTTACTAACTATTTTATCCAATCATCATCGGCCTGTAAATACGGGCAGAAGCTACCCTTGCGCCCCAGGCTGCCTTTCCTGCTGCACGAGGGAACGGAGCTCCCTTCTCAGTAATTTGTTGGAGGCATTGCGGGGCAGCTGGCTGACAAAATAAATCTTTTTAGGCACTTTATAGCGGGCCAAACGTTGTGTGCAGTAAGCAACCAACTCTGCTTCTGTCAGTGTGGCCCCCTCCCTTGTGACAATAAAAGCCACGGGAACTGCCCCCCACTTAGGATCAGGGGCTGCTGTCACACCTGCTTCCTTGACGTCTGGATGGGCCAATAAAGCAGACTCTACTTCAGCCGGGTACACATTTTCACCACCGGAGATGATCAGGTCGTTTCGGCGGTCCACCACATATAAAAAGCCATCTTCATCCACATAGCCCAGATCTCCGGTGTACAGCCACCCATCCTGAATGGCTTGTGCAGTAGCATCCTCCCGCTTATAGTAACCTTTGGTCACATTGGGGCCTTTGACAATGATCTCCCCGATTTGTCCTGCTCCCATCTCTTGTCCGTCACTGACAATGCGCAATTGGGCAGGAAAGAGCGGTTTTCCAGCCGAGCCTACTTTAGCCAGTATGTCATCCGGGGACAATGTCACAATTTGAGAGGCTGTCTCAGTCAGGCCATACGTCTGATAAACCGGAATCGAGCGGCTGACACACGCCTTAAGGAGGGGCAGAGGGGCCGGTCCGCCACCCAGCAACACGCAGCGCAAGTGCTCTGGATAGCGCTCAGTAGAAAGGGTGTCCAGCATGGCCGTTAACATAGCAGTGACCACGGAAATTATCGTCACCTTGTCCCGCCCAATGGCCTCATTGACACGCTGGGGATCAAACTTATCATGTAAAACAACGGTCATTCCGCAAATGACACTGCGCATTAAAATAGACAGGCCACTGACATGAAACAGTGGCAAGCAGCACAGCCAGCGGTCATCAGCATGAAGACCCAGGTTAAGGGAGGAACCAATGGCACTCCACCAGTGATTACCAAAGGTGAGTAAAGTCCCCTTGGGGCGGCCTGTGGTTCCTGAAGTATAGATAATGGTGTGCACATCATCCAGAGCAATGTGTTCCACAAGGCTGACCTGGTGATCATCAACCTGCCCGGCATTGACGCCATCAAGCTGGCTGTCAGCACAGATCTGGCAAGAGACTTCATCTTTCAGTTGCTCTACTTTGTCACCATAGGCAGTATCATAGATAAGGAGAGAGGCTTCCACATCATTCAGCTGCCAGGCCAATTCGGCAGGAGTTAAACGGGTGTTTAACGGGACAATGACCGCACCAAGATAGCTGATAGCATGAATCAGCTCCACTGTTAGCAGACGGTTAGTCATTAACAGGGCGACATGGTCGCCCCGTCTCACACCCAAACCAGCTAAGAAATAAGCCAAACGGCGTGCCCGTTGGTTTAATTCCCCGAACGTCACTTGCTCTCCATCACCTACGACAGCAGTTCGTCCCGGGGTTAATAAGGCTCTTTGTTTTAACCAGAACGGCATGGTTTGTTCAGTCATTTATTCATCACCATCGGCTTATGGAAAACGGGGGAACTTGGAGAAGTCCGGCTTACGTTTTTCTTTAAAGGCATCTCTGCCTTCTTTGGCCTCATCAGTTGTGTAATACAGCAGTGTGGCATCCCCGGCAAACTGCTGCAGCCCGGCCAATCCGTCTGTATCCGCATTGAAGGAAGCTTTCAGGAAGCGGATGGCTGTCGGGCTCTTCTCCAGGATCTCCTTGGCCCACTTAACCGTTTCTTCCTCCAGTTTTTCAAGGGGAACAACGGCATTAACTAGCCCCATCTCCAATGCTTCTTGAGCGTTATACTGACGGCATAAATACCATATCTCCCGTGCTTTTTTGTGGCCGACAATACGAGCCAGATAATTGGCGCCATAGCCTGCGTCAAAGCTGCCCACTTTGGGACCGGTTTGACCAAAAATGGCGTTGTCAGCAGCAATGGTTAAATCGCAAACAACATGGAGGACGTGTCCCCCACCGATCGCGTAACCAGCCACCATGGCAATGACTGGTTTAGGAATGACACGTATCAAGCGCTGCAAGTCCAGGACATTGAGGCGTGGAATTTTATCTCCGCCTACATAACCCCCATGTCCGCGTACTTTCTGATCCCCGCCGGAGCAAAACGCCTTGTCCCCGGCCCCAGTCAAAATAATGACGCCAATGTCGGCATCGTCGCGGGCCACCGTAAAAGCATGGATCAGTTCATTCACCGTTTCCGGCCGGAACGCGTTGCGTACCTCCGGACGGTTAATGGTAATTTTGGCAATGCCTTCATAGGTTTCATAAATAATGTCTTCATACTCACCCTGTCTCTTCCACTCAATACTCATGGTCTTCACCTTCCTTGTCCACAGTCTATTAGTTATGTAAAGCTTACTGATGCTGAGAAAGATACTCCAAAACTACTTTATCAAAAATATGCGGCTTTTCCAAATGAATTGTGTGTCCCACTTCCTCAATGATTGACAGTGTAGCTTCAGGCATAAGCTGGCACATTTCTTGTGCTATGCGGCAAAACTTGTGGTCCAGAGCTCCGGCCAGCACTAGCACCGGAAAGTGAAAACGCTTAATCGCGGACCAATAGGAGGGTTGGGCTCCGGTTCCCATCCCCCTTAAAGTGTTGGCCAAGCCCAGCGGAGATTGGCTAAGACGCTGTTCGCGGACATGCCTGCGAACAGCTTTTGGTAACGTTTTTTGGGTGGCAAACAAGGGAATATTTTCCCATTTGTGTACAAACGCTGCCAGACCTTCCGCTTCAATTCCCCGGGCCAAAGCATGATCCTGAATCCTTCTGGCCAGCCGCTCCTCTTCTGTTTTTAATCCTGGTGAGGTACTTTCCAGGACCATACTTTTGACTTTATGTTGGTATTGGCTCGCAAAGGCAATAGCCACTCTTCCACCCATGGAATAACCCAGGACATGGGCCTGGCTTACCTTCAATTGTTCCAGGACAGCATATAAGTCCTGAACAACATAAGCCATTCTGTAACGGTTATCATCTTCAGGGGCATCACTCTTGCCATGACCTAGCAAGTCAATGGCCATGGTCGTGAAGAAGCGGCTCCAGGTAGGAATAAAAGGGTCCCAGCTGTGCTTACTGCCAGTAAAACCGTGCAGAAGAAGCAAGGCAGGTCCATTACCCTTCACTTCAATGTCATACTGAACGCCGTTTACCTCGATTTTCATTTATCTTCCACCTTAGGTATTCGATCAGCTATGGCGACAGAGACCGCTTGCCATATCCGGTGGTGCATGTTGACATTGCTCTTGCGTTCTGTGGGTATTTCTATGACGTGTAAACCCTTGCTGCTAACGGCCGAGGAGAACGCTTCCCTGAACGCTGGCCAAGAATCAATCCGGGTAAACGAACCGCCATACATGGTGGCTGCATGGCGGTACTCAAGCCCCAGAGGAGTCCCGAACAAGGTTTCAAAGTAGCGCGGATGGCCGGCTTGGGGGAGGAAGGAAAAGATGCCTCCCCCATCATTGTTGACAAGGATAATGGTCAGATCAAGGTCGTAAAGCTTGGCAGGTAACAAGCCATTTAAATCATGATAGAAAGACAAATCACCAAGCACAAGCACAACCGGCTCTTTGCTCACACTGCTGGCCCCAAGGGCGCTAGAGATCAGGCCGTCAATCCCGTTTGTCCCCCGGTTGCCCAAGAGACGCACCTGTTTTGTCACTGAAGGAAAGAATGTGTCCAAATCACGTACCGGCATACTGTTGCCCACATATAAAAGGGAAGGATCAGGTAAGAGTTTTGCCAACTCCTCAAAGACCCGGCCTTCAAAGAGAGCATCAAACCGCTCCATTTCCTCCCTGATCGCCTGTCTTGTGAGCCGGTTGACCGCTTGCCACTTCGATAACCAACGGGAGGAATCTCCCCCTTTCTCTCCAGCGGGCCGGTGCTGGCTAACAACCCTTAACAGCGCTTCACATAACCATTTTGGTTCGGCATAAATCATCTCTGTTGCCAAATGGGCAGGATCCCGCCAGGCTGTGCCGTCATCCACAACAAGATGCTGGCTGCCCCGATGAAGCTGGACAAACTGCAAGTAAGGCTTGGAAACGGGCATGGCCCCAAAACGCAGAATCAGATCAGGCTTTAATGCTTTTGCCGCCAGGCCGTCACGCAAAAAGGCATCGTAGGCATCAATCACGACAGGAGATGCCTGTTCCCCACTGCGCAAATTGGACAAAGGATCGGCCAAAAGAGGATATGATAACTGTTCAGCAAGGGCAATCATTTCCTCACGGAAACAAGTATTGGTGAGCGGTCCGCAAACAATCATACCCCTTGATGCGGAGAGCAGCTTGTCTGCTAGCACTTCCACATCCTGTTCAGGGAGCATTCTCACTCCTTCTGTCACATGTCCTTGAGAGAGGGCAGCCGGGCTTGAGCTAACAACCCCGTTTCCAATTTGGGGTGTAACCGGTAATTCCTGCTCTCCACCCGCAGCCGAAAGGGCAGAAAAATCGGGAACCAAAGGCTCCCTGAAGGGAAAATTAAGATGGACAGGTCCCGCAGGTGATGAACAGGCGGCTGCCACTGCCCGTCTGGCAGTCGTCTGTACATAACGTACAAGAGAAGGTGACGATTCAGGTACAGCCATTTCCATAAACCATTTCACATGCTTAGCAAACATATCTGACTGGTTAATGGTTTGGGGCGCCCCCACATCCCTTAATTCATGGGGACGATCTGCTGTCAGGACAATTAAAGGAATACGCCCATAAAAAGCTTCAACCACGGCCGGATAATAATTGGCCGCGGCTGATCCCGATGTGCACAGGAGGGCGACAGGATGTCCTGAGGACTTAGCCATGCCAAGGGCGAAATATCCGGCGGAGCGTTCATCAACATGAACCCACAGCTTCATATTGCCATACTCCGCTAAAGTCATGGCCAAAGGTGTTGACCGGGATCCCGGGCTGATCACCACATGGTGGACACCACTTTGGTATAATTGATCAACAAAAGCATGTATATAAACAGACGCTTCCTGGTTCGTCCTCATTCACAATGCCCTCCCAATGCTAATAACATGGGCTTCAGTTTGATCAGTGTTTCCTCGTATTCAGATTGGGGGTCGGAATCTTCCACTATACCACAGCCTGCAAAAAGAGTTGCCGTTCTATGTCTGATTAAAGCGGAACGTATGGCGACCACAAATTCACCGTCCCCATGGTAATCAATCCACCCGATAGGAGCTGCATACCAACCCCTGTCAATATTCTCCAAATCACGGATGCGCCGGACGGCTTCTGCTTGTGGGTAACCACCTAGAGCAGGCGTGGGGTGCAGGGCTTCAACCATGTTTAACAGGGAGACATTTTTTTTGGCTTGTCCCCAAACAGGGGTATATAAATGCTGAATTTGGTTGGTTTTATAGATACCCGGTTCCCCAGGCACATCCACCACTGTGCATACATCCCCAAGCGCTTGTTTGATCATTTGCACAACAATCTGATGTTCAATTCGGTTTTTGGGATCATGTAACAAAGCATGGCTTAAGGCCAGATCCTCTTCTAGGGTTTGTCCCCGCTTGATTGACCCGGCCAAGCATGTGGATAAAACATGACCCCCTTTCTTTTTGATTAAACGCTCAGGCGTGGCACCCACAAAGCAGCTTTCTCCCTTTTCAATGGAGAAAACATAGCTGGACGTTTGACTTTGGCGCAAACGGTCAAGTATGGGTTCGGGGTGAAAGGCACTTTTACTCTCCACCTCCACACTGCGGGCCAGAACCACTTTTTGTAAGAGACCTTGCTCAATCTGAGCAATAGCCTGTTCTACGCTGTTTAACCATGCTTGCCGACCATGTTCACGAACGCTCACTGCCACCGGCTTGTCCTTTGTTGAGAGGTTGAAACACATACTGCGGTGGATCAACTGTTCTTTTAACCCGTTGAGCTGCTCCCATGTGTCGGACAATGTATCCCCAGGATCAATACAGTAATTGACAGTTAGATAAGTCTCATTCTTGATCCGGGTCAGCAGAAATTGAGGTAGAGTGAAAGAAGCCGCTTTGAAGTTTTTCCAAAGAGAGGAGGATGGCTTGTGGGGATCAAATGAGAATCCTCCCAAGAGAAGAGGCCCTGTTCCCCTCACTTCAGCTTCGGCATGTACAAAGGCGTTGGCCGTTAGCTGCTCCCATTCTCTGGTCACATCTTTAAAGCGGGTGTGTTCGACAGATTCAATTTTTGCAGCCGCTCCCAAACCAACAAACGTCAGCTCCTCATCAGGCACCGACCAGTACAAACGCTGGCCATGAAACCATTCACTGGCGGCGGCATAAAAAGAGAGGGGATCTAGCGGCCCGATGCGCATCACCTGGCTGACAAGTGCCGGACGCCTTGTCTTTTGCGCATGTTTCATCCCCTGCACATGTGGATCATGTATATCTAGCTGCAGACGGATCACCACAACTTCTCCTCTCACCATATTCCGACTCTGTCATCTATAATCACTGTCATCTGTAAACACATGGCAAACTATTTTACTACAGAATACACCTACCCATCTTTAATTGTCAACAAGGCGGGAGCTGGCAATATCTTTTCCGGTTGAAAGTATTGACAGCATGAATTCGTTTTCCTAAACTTTAAGAGACACTAGGGCTAGATTAAGGAGAGAATCACTGTGGAACCGCGTGTTGAACATACTACTCCGACCTCTTTTTCATCGCGCCGCAAGCCTGTCCACTGGAGAGTATGGTGGAAACTGTTACGCCCCCATACCTTGACAGCCTCCATCATTCCGGTGGTGATTGGTACTGCCTTAACGTTGGAGGTAACGACGATCAACTGGAGCTTGTTTGCTGCCATGCTTTTGGCATCTATATTAATTCAATCGGCTACCAACATGTTTAATGAATACTATGATTTCAAGCGTGGGCTGGATACAAAGGAATCAGTCGGAATTGGCGGTGCCATTGTGCGTGAGGGAATCCGGCCCCAGGTTATTCTCAACCTGGCCATTATTCTCTTTGCCGTTTCGGTTTTGTTAGGAGTTTATATTTGTATGAACAGCAGCTGGTGGGTGGCAGTAATCGGTAGTATCAGCATGGCTATTGGTTATTTTTACACAGGGGGACCTTATCCTATTGCCTACTCACCCTTTGGTGAATTGGCAGCCGGGGTGTTTATGGGTCCTGTCATTATATTGCTGGCCTTTTATATCCAGACTGGCACAGTCACCCTGTATAGCTTTCTGGTTTCCATTCCTATTGCTATTTTGGTTGCTGCTATCTTGTTAGCCAACAATATTCGTGATTTGGACGGAGACCGGTCTGCTGGACGGCGCACTTTAGCCATTATTGTCGGCAGGGAGAAGGCCATCCAATTGCTGGGCTTGATGTTTGTCCTGGCCTATATCTGGGCCTTGGGCCTTGTCTTATTTAGTCCTGCATCCTTCTGGATTCTGCTGGTTTTGTTAAGTATCCCTACGGCTGTGAAAGCCGTTCGCGGATTTATCGGCAAATCAAAACCAATCGAAATGATGCCAGCAATGAAATCAACAGCACAGCTGCATATGCGTTATGGATTGTTATTAAGCATTGCCCTTTTCTTGTAAAGTACATGCTATGTACCCTATTGATTTGCCCATCGTTTTCACCTCCTCGTTCAGAAGAGCATAACACAGCCTGGTCTATCCATCCTGTTTGTTAAAATTGTAAGATCCACAATTTATCTTTTCAATATATAATAATGATATAAACCATCTCAATGTGAGATGAATGAGGAGGTGGATGGGAGCGTGGAGTTGCGTCAGTTAAAATATTTTATCGAAGTAGCCAAACGGGAACACGTCACCCATGCCGCTGATGCCCTGCATGTGGCTCAGTCTGCGGTCAGCCGGCAAATCAGCAACTTGGAAGACGAACTTGGTGTTCAGTTGTTTATCCGTGAGGGGCGCAATGTGAAACTAACGCCAGTGGGTAAACTGTTCCTGGAACATATTGAGATAGCCCTGAGAGAGATTGATAAAGCTGTGCAGGAGGTCAAAGAATTCTTGGATCCGGAATCAGGGGTGATCCGCATTGGATTTCCCAACAGTTTGGCAGCCAATACCTTACCAAAGGTGATCTCTGCTTTTCGTGACAAGCATCCCAAAATCCGTTTCCAGTTAAGGCAAGGCATTTTGTCCACCCTAATCAAAGCGGTGGTTAAAGGAGAAATTGACCTGGCTTTTGTCGCCCCCGTGCCCACCGATCATGAATTGGTCAATGGCCATATTTTTTTCACGGAGGAGATGATGGCTATTCTGCCAGCCAATCATCCCTTGACCGATCAGGATGCTCTTCGCCTGGACCAGTTGCGTAAAGAGCCTTTTGTCATGTTCCGTGCCGGATTTACCTTGCGTGAAATTGTCGTCAATGCTTGTCAACAGGCTGGGTTTAAACCCCATGTTGCTTTTGAAGGAGAGGACATTGATACCATCAAAGGACTGGTCGCCGCCGGTCTGGGGGTGGCTTTGCTGCCAGAGGTAACCCTGATGGACAACATTCCCCGTGAGGCGGTCAAAATGAGAATTGCAGAGCCGCAGGTAACTCGAACCGTCGGTGTGATTACGCCTAAAAAGCGGGAGCCGGCCCCCTCCGAAAAAATCTTCTTTGAGTTTCTGCAATCGTTCTATGAAAATTTGTACCGTTTCAGGTTTTAATTTGAATAAGCGCTTTAAGTAAAAAGACCTTCAGCGCAGCTGCTCCCGCCTGAAGGTCTTTTTGACTTATGGTGATAGAACGAGCCTCGTTGGTACCGAGGGTTAGTCGGTGACCGCCCCTTTGGATGCGGAAGAGACCAAACGGGCATATTTGGCCAAAATTCCCTTGCTGTGCTTCAAGGGCGGTGCTTGCCACTGTTTGCGCCGTTCAGCAAACTCCTCTTCGGATACGGCCACGGACAATTCTTGCTTTTCACTGTCGATTGTGATCATATCCCCTTCTTTTAGCAAAGCAATGGGGCCTCCAACTTGTGCCTCTGGCGCAACATGGCCCACAACCAGGCCATGGGTGCCGCCGGAAAAGCGGCCATCAGTTAACAACCCAACGTCCTTGCCCAAGCCTTTTCCGATCAGAATGCCTGAGATGGACAGCATCTCGGGCATGCCGGGACCGCCTTTCGGACCGGCGTAACGGATGACAATCACATCTCCCGGTTTAATCTGATCGTTTAACACAGCCTCCGTCGCTTCCGTCTCTGTGTCAAACACTCGGGCCGGACCGGTAATTTTTTTCTTTTTCAGCCCCGATACTTTAGCCACTGCGCCTTCAGGGGCCAAATTGCCTTTTAGAATCACCAATGGACCGGTTTCAAGGAAGGGATCCTCCAGAGGTCGGATAACCTCTTGGCCTTCTTTAAGCGAGGGTTGCTCAGCAAGATTCTCTTCCAGCGTCTTACCAGTAACAGTTAAGCAATCTCCATGAAGCAGGCCGGCCTGCAGCAATTCTTTCATCACAGCGGGAACGCCGCCCACATCATTCAAATCTTGCATGACAAAGCGCCCGCTTGGCTTAAGGTCGGCAATATGCGGCACCCGGCGGCGGATGCGGTCAAAATCGTCCAGGCTAAGGTCCACACCCACGGCATGGGCAATGGCCAACAAGTGTAAAACAGCATTGGTGGAGCCGCCCAAGGCCATCACCACAGTGATCGCATTTTCAAAGGCCCGTTTAGTCATGATGTCTCGTGGATAAATACCCTTTTCCAACAGATTTATGACCGCTTGTCCAGCCTTGACACAGTCCTCCCGCTTCTGCGGGCTAATGGCCGGATTAGAGGAGCTGCCAGGCAGACTCATTCCCATTGCTTCAATGGCAGAAGCCATGGTGTTGGCCGTATACATGCCACCGCAAGAGCCTGGACCGGGACAGGCGTGGCATTCCACCTGATGGAGCTCGTCCCGGTCAATCTCACCTTTGTTGTATCGGCCTACCCCTTCAAAGGCCGAGACGATGTCGATATCATTTCCGTTTAATTTACCGGGCTGTATGGTTCCCCCGTACACAAAGACACTGGGCAAGTTTAGACGTCCAATGGCTATCATACAACCAGGCATGTTCTTGTCACAACCGCCGATAGCCACAAAACCGTCCAGATGCTCTGCACCAACCACTGTTTCAATGGAGTCAGCAATCACTTCCCGGCTGGGCAGGGAATAGCGCATGCCTTCTGTCCCCATGGAAATACCATCTGAGACGGTAATCGTATTAAAAATTAACGGAGCACCACCGGCTTGTTTGGCGCCTTCTTTGGCTTTCCTGGCCAATTCATCAATATGGATGTTACAGGGGGTGACCTCGCTCCATGTGCTGGCGATGCCTATCATCGGTTTTTGAAAATCCTCATCACTGAATCCGACGGCACGCAACATGGACCGGTTGGGCGCTCGATGAACCGGATCGCTGATGACTTTGCTGCGCAGTCTCAAATCTTTTGTGTTTAAGTCCTGTAATCCTTTGTCTGTCATTGTGCTTTTCTCCTTTCCCAACGTATAAAAGTCGTTATTCTATATGTTCGTCTAAAATTTAGATAATTACTATTATAGCAAAAACGTTAAAAAAGAAAAGGAACAAAATCCTTTTTAATCGCGATTTTGTTCCTCCATGCTGCGGGTGATTTGCTGCCACACGGTGCCTTCGGCTTTTTCACCCTTCTCAATGCGCTCCAGTGCCATCTTAGCCTGCAGACTGATCTCAAATTCGGGATCATTGAGGGCTTCCCTTAAAGCCGGGACAGCAGACTGATCCCCCACTTCATACAAAAAGCGGGCAGCCCGCCACCGTACAAGTTTATTACTGTCGTTTAAGGCCTCAATCATGTGCTCTGTCGCCTCAGGATCGCCAATATCAGACAGGGCATCTCCTGCCGTACGGCGAACCACGGCTGATTTGTCTTTCAGTGCCCGGTAAAGCAGGGGCAAAACCTGTTTACTGCCGATTTCCCCCAAATAGGCAGTGGCCAGACGGCGAATAGACATGTTAGGATCATCAAGGGCCTTAGCCAGGACCGGAATGTCCTCTTCCGTTAACTCCAGCTGTTCCAGTGCCGCATAACGCTTTTTCCAATCGGGATCGTCCAGACGCTTTGCCGCTTCTAGAGCAGAGATGGTCTGTTCTCCTATTCCGCCGTCCCTATCCGCCACTGCTTGTTCAACCAAGCGCTCCAGACGTTCCTCATCATACGCGGCATTAATTTCTTCCACCACTTGCTCACCAATCTCGTCCAGATCCCCATAGCGTACGCCCTGTTCTTCCCACCTGCGGTCCGTAATAAGGTTGCTGACCGCTTTTTGTACCTTTAACGCAGCATCCATAAAGCGCTGAGGCAAGGCATACCGTTTTTCACGGGAGGGCGTGGTTAACTTGACCTGCATGGGTATGCCTTTGATTGTTTGGATATAGACTTGAGCCCCTCCAAATGTATCATCATCACTCAGCTGGGTTGATTCAATCATCGTTTCAACATCGATGGACTCATCCCCAAACACTTGCCGCACTTTGGGCAAGATCACCCGCCAGTCAGCTTTGGGATGGCGCTCAATGGCAATAAAGTCCTTAACTTGGTAAACACCCTTCATCCCGTCGATCTCCAGCAACTGGCCAATATGGTCCGGCGCTTGGCTCTTCGTATCGACTGAAAAATCATAGGACACCCCGTCAGGCAATGAGCTATCCAGGTTTAATTTCATCACATTGGGACTCGGCGTCGGCTCAATTGAGACAATGTTCACGCTAACGCCCCCTTTACGCTGTATGTGTTGATCATCCATGGTCCCGTGACCTTATCTCACCTGTCTCCATTCTTGCACAAACAGCGCGGCAAAATAGACGGTCGCCAGAATGATCATCACAATCATGCTGATATCGGTAAACGTGAGGCCGGCGCTTTCTTCACCGCCGCTGTTTCCTCCTCCGGCTGCAAGTAACAGTGCATCTTGGCCTCCTGTGCCCAGCTCAACAGCTCCTGCTGTCCAAGGTGCAGCCACCAAACAGATAGCCAAGGTTAAAATCACAATCCCTCTCAATTTCATCTTAAACCTCCTAATCATCCATACTGTACTTGATCTGAATCCTTATCCATTATAATACAATTAATCAGACTGTGTATACCAACATAATAAAAACCCACAAGTCGCATGGGACACAACTTATGGGTTCACCAAGTCCATCATCACCGCTTTTACTTCGTTTCACGGTGCAAGGTATGCCTTTTCAGACGGGGATTGTATTTTTTTAGTTCCAACCGCTCGGGATTGGTTCTTTTATTTTTGGTGGTGATATAATTGCGGTCGCCTGTTTCCGTGCAAGCAAGTGTGACTTTAACACGCATGTCTGGTTCCTCCTTTCCTCTGCTTGGGACACAAAGTTAATTCTACTTGAATCAAGTGTGAAAATCAAATCCTTTTTCACTTTTGAACAACGATGAAACGACAGGATGTCCGCCGCAGTTAACTTGCATATTTTGGTTCAAAATATGGGACACTCACACTAAAAGGATATCACAGGAGTTGAATCTTATGGCAAAAAAGCGGTATTATGTACACCCCAAAACCGCTGAAATTTTAGATGAGAAGGACCCGGCTACCTTTGCAGTCGAAATAGAAGCAACGGAGGAAGAGATGGTGGAACTGCGCAATCTGTTTATGGAATTGACTGAGGAGGACAGCGACACGTTTTTTGATGCCTTTTTCCCCTTCCAGCAGGAAGAAGCGATGACCGATAACGAGCAATATGAACAAGTGCTTAACCATATCTATGAAAAAATCTATGAGTTGGGCACACCGGAAACGAAGCAGCAGCTTGAAAATATGCAATTCATTAAACGACAGGCAGGATGGAGAACATGAAAACAGATGTGGTGATCATCGGTGCCGGTCTGGCCGGACTGAGCTGTGGTTTGGAACTGGCTGAAAAAGGACGGGATGTGGTTCTGTTTGAAGCCCGTGACTGGGTTGGCGGCCGGACCGCATCCTGGGACGAAAATGGGATGCTGGTGGAGTCCGGATTTCACCGCTACATCGGTTATTATCAAGCACTGCCCCACGTTCTGGCCAGGGCAGGTGTACAACTGAACGACATTATTTGGTGGGAAGAGCGGGTGGAAATACGAACCCCTCAGCACGAAGAGCCAGGTTTGTTCGGTATTGCGCCTGTTCACGGGCCTCTGAAAATGATTGCCAGTCTCATCGGTAATAACCATCTGCTTTCGCCCCTGGACAAGGCTTCGTTGATTCCGTTCTTTGTGGCAGGGTACACAGATTTCTTCCTCAACCCTAACAAGCTGGATTATATCAGTGTTTATGACTATGCCAAGAAATATGGCGTGCGGCGGGCAGCCATCGATTATCTGCTTGTTCCTTTCAGCACCGGTCTCTTCTTCCGGCCTGTCAAAGATTATTCAGCATTGGCGTTTTTCGGGTTATTTGCCCCTGGTTTGACACGCTTTTATAAGATGCGCATTGGTGCCTTTCTGGGCGGTATGACAGAAGTGATGTGTGCACCGATCGCCAGAGCGATTGAACGACGTGGCGGCAAAGTGTACACAGGGACGCCGGTACAGCGCTTGCTTGCAGAAAACGGCCAGGTCGTGGGCGTTATGCTCAAGGATGAAGCAGTGCGGGCCAATCAGGTGGTCCTGGCCACTTCCATGGACAAGGCGCAGCAATTGCTCAAGCCCCTTTTCAGTGAGCATCGCTGGTTTAAGCCGTTTTTAAACTTGCCGACCATGCCTGCCGTGACGATTCAGATCGACTTGGACCGCCCCGCTTTGCCTACAGACCGGACCACGTTCGGACCGGGGACATGTCTGGCCAGTTTCTCTGAACAGTCCCGCACCACTTTTAAACATGTGCCCGGGCGCTTATCCATTATCCTCACGCCACCAGAAAGATTTTTAAACATGCGCCCTGAAGAGGTGTTGGCTACTGTTGTCCAGGATGCGAAGAAGCTGGGCATGGACATCAAACCGCACATCCGTGATTTCAGAGTCATTTCCCATCACGCTGATTTTTACAGCTTTTCACCTACAGGGTATCATCAACAGCGGCCGGGCCAGCAAACACCTGTTCAAGGCTTAAAGCTGGCCGGAGATTACACCAAACAACCTTATTTTGCCACCATGGAAGGGGCTGTTGTCTCAGGATTGGACGCAGCCAAAGCGATTCTAGAAGGACGTTAAACAGCCCCAAACAAGGTTCGTTTGCCTCAGAAATGCTGAGCTTATCGAATCCCTCTCTTAGTCATCAGCTGTCTTACATTTTCTTTTGGCTCCCAGCAGTTAAATTGATAAGCTGGTTTTGTTTCATAACCCAGGCGGGCACAGCGGTAGGTGATATGGCTGTGCCCTTTTTCCACTTTAAAATGAATACATGTGGCACAACAATGAAAATCCGCTCTTTTTGCCACTTACTCCCCTCCCAAACATAACACAGTTATGTTTCATTAGCCTGTCACCGTACTGATTGTGCGGAGATCTCTTGGACGGCTTTCTGGGCCAGTAAAATCAGGCCTTCAGAGAGCGTGGGGTGCACTTGGACCACACTGGCCAGATCGTAAACAGTCATATTTCCTTTCATGGCAATCGCTATCTGATGTATCAGCTCACCAGCCTCAACTCCGACAATATGGGCACCAATGATTTTGCCAGATTGCCGTTCAAACATCAGTTTGATAAACCCGTCTGTTTCACCCAGTAAAATGGCTGTGCCGTTATGTTTAAACGGGGTTTTCTGCACGATATAATCAATTCCTTTTTCCCGGGCCTGATCCTCCGTCAAACCAACGGTGGCCACCTGGGGGATGGTAAACACTGTGTGGGGAATCACAGTGTAGTCCACTTTTTCCCGGTTGCCCCTGAAAGCGTTACGAACAGCTAACTTGGCTTCATAGGATGCAACAGGCGTCAGCATCAAGCCCCCAATGCAATCGCCGGCGGCATAAACCCGTTCATTAACGGTTTGCAAATAGGGGTTAACCTTAACGCCATTTTCATCATAATCGATTCCGGCCTTGTCTAAGTCCAGGCCTTCAATGTCCGGTTTGCGGCCTGCCGCCATGACCACCTCGTCAGCCTCAAGGGTATGGCCTTCCCCCTCTGTTTCAAAATGAACAACATAATGGTCACTCTCTTTGGTGATCTTGTGCACATTGGTGTTAGTCATCACGTCAATGCCTTTTTCTTCGGATATTTTGCGGATCTCCTCGGAGCTGTCTCGGTCCTGTCCTTTCAGGAGCACATTACCCCGTTGCAGGATTGTCACTTTCACACCGGCCGCATGGTAGATGTGAGCAAACTCCAGGCCGATTACCCCTCCGCCAATGATCACCAGTGATTCAGGGAGCTCTGGTAACGTTAACAGTTCACGATTTGTTTTGGCATATTCAGTGCCCTCAATAGGCGGCATGTTAGGCCGAGAGCCGACACCGATCAAGATCTTGTCGGCTGTGTATGTTTTACTACCCACCTGAAGTGTTTGGCCATCAATAAATTTGGCCTCTCCATAAACGAGATCAACCCCCTGTTTGGACAAATAGGGTTCCTTGCCTCCTACAAACTTGCCAATCCACTCATCTTTGCTTTGCATGACTTTTTGCCAGTTAAGCCGCTTTTGCTTCACCTCTGCTCCAAAAACTTCAGCTTTATTCACGGTCTCCCACACTTCCATGGCTCTAACCAGAGCCTTTTTGGGCATTCATCCCCAGTTAAGGCAGGTGCCGCCTATTTTCTCCTTTTCAACCATCAGGATGCGTTCAACACCCAGCTGTTTGGCCGCTTGCAAACCGTCAAAGCTGACACTGCCGCCGCCAATTAAAATCAGTTCGTAATGGTTGTTTGCCATCAGCTACACTCCCTTTCAGCGTCCATTGCCAGACATATGAAGATATTTCTCTTTCTCACTGATTTTAAACAACTGATTAATTTTCGCTCAATGATTTGACCCGTCTAATCTCCCGGCGGTGTGTGCCATCAGGCCCTTTCGGCGTTTCCAAGATAAAAGGCACGTCTTCCAAAAGGGGTGTTTCCAAGATAGCTTGAATGGTGCTCAATCCAATTTTCCCCTGGCCAATATTGGCATGTCTGTCCCGATAAGATTGCACGGGATAAACGGAATCATTAAAGTGCACGGCGTAAAGATGTTCAAAATAACCGAGAGCTTCACCCTGTTTGAGCAGGTCATGCCAATTATGGGAGGTCAATAACCCGCTGGCAAAGGCGTGGCAAGTATCAAAGCAAAAACCGATTTTATGGGGAAAATCGGTGAGTGACCTAATACGGACCAGCTCCTCCAATGTCATTCCCATCTTCCCCTTCTGCCCGGCTTGGTTTTCCAAGAGAAGCATCGCGTCGCCTTCCCACTGATCCAGAATAGTATTTAAGGTTTCTATAATGAGCCGGTAACCCTCTAAGGGATCATCTCCTTTGAACCATCCAAAATGAACGACCACACCGATGGAGCCACAGTGCTGGGCAATATCCAGGTCATTTAATACCGACTTGATGATCATTCTTCTTTTTGTGACATCCGGAGCAGCCAGATTGAGCGGATAAGGGGCATGGGCAATTGACTTGAGCTTGTGCTGCTGGCAATAATCCGCACAAGCTCGGGCATCCTGTTGATCATAGTGTTTAACAGACAGCTGCCGTGGATTTTTGGGAAAGTACTGAAAAGCCCGGGCCCCGATATGGAGGGCTTGTCTGGCTGCAGCCAGATACCCTTTAGCGATGCTGACATGACAGCCGATATATTTAGCCATGGGTGCCAGTCCTTTTGCTGATCTTTACTTTCTTTATCATTCCCCCGTTTAGATGGGATCACTCACCTTAAACAAGCGTTTAATCTTGGCCTCAATCAACAAGTTCGAAGGTTTCAGTAACCTCAATGCTGTTTATGACGGACTGAACCATGGAACAGTTTTTACGGGTCAGGGCCAATGCTTTCTCAATTTTTTTCTGATCCAAATTTTTGCCTTTGATCACAAAATGAATGTGAATTTTTTCAATTTCCTGTGCACCATCTTCCTTGCGGGTCACTTCTGCTGATAAAGTGATATCCTCAATCTCCATGCGCTGTTTCTGTAGAATTTTGCGTAAAACACCTCCGCTACAGACGGCCACAGCTGAAACCAGCAGTTGATAAGGCCGAAAACCATAGCGGGCATCACTTGATACATGCAGCTGGCCATAGGGCAAATCGGTGATAAAGCCATTCTCTTTCGCTTGATAGGTCAGTGTTTCTTTCATCTTCAAACCTCCCAACAGGTTTATGCAAAGTGTGATATTTTCATCTTAACATGAAAACCGCCGCAATCCATAACCGGAGCGACGGTTTCTCAGCAATATGGCAAACATTATTCTTTTTTAAGCATGATGAACAAAAGAGGTGGAAATCATACTCTACATCACATCCTGGGCCGCGGCACTTGCGGAACAGGGCGCTGGGCAATGGGCGGGCTGGGAACCATGGGCGGAATATATTCAATCGGTTCATCAAACTCAACGTAATCCAGGTTGACCATCAGTAGTAAATAACTTTTGCCGGTTTCGGGATCGCTGATAATGATATGGTCACGGCCAGCTTCTTCAATCCGGCCCGTGTACACCTGGGCAGGCCATTCCGGATTGTTTTCATAAGTGAAGTACAGCCGGGCCATTTTACCCCGGTTAAAGCGCAAAATATTTTCGATGTAAGATACTTCCAAAGGAAGGAATCCTTCAGGGGTTAAAAACGGCCATGTTATCTGCGGAACCTGGGGAACTTGCTGCCGGTTCATGCTTTCTGCAGGTGCCGGGTTCCCCCACTGTTCTTGACCATAGGGATTGTGGTGAGCACTTGTGGGATGAGGGAAATAGGGTGTGTGATAGGGTGAACCTTGATAATACATCAGCATACCTCCTCTACGCTAATACGTTCTATACACATCAGGACATTCGGATTGGGTGGGACTGTAAAAACAATGGGATTTGTAGCGGCCGGCATTCCACTGTCCCCACCATTGCGCGGGACAGGCACCCTCTGGCCGGAAAAACCATAGTGAAAATTCTGCAGGACGGAAACGCTCGCCATTAATACAGCGCTGAGCCAAACGGATCTCCTTTTCCCGGGCTCTCTGGTAAAAGTATGGGTAGTGCACGGCTTCAAATCCGCCGGGGGATTGCCAAACCATTCTCTCGATTGAGTTAATATCCACAAAGTCAAGGCAACGCACGCGTACCCGGTTGACACCTACGTTACCCACCATTAACATCCCCAGTTCACCGTCACCTTCAGCTTCAGCCCGCATCAATCGTGCCAAGAGCCTCACATCATTTGCATTTGCTTGAATAACCGCCATAGCCTCACCTCTCAATCATACCTCTCTACCAATATATGATTAACGCCTAAATTGGTTCAACATAATTAAAAAAGCTGCATACGCAGCTTGAGTAAGTTGAGATAAGCTATCATTCATTTTTGTATGGAAAACATTTGTCCCAATTCTTTTGAGCGCTGAGTCGCTTGCCGGATACATTCACGCACCGCTTGTTCAAACTGATAACTCCTCAGGGTGTCCAATCCCCTGGCTGTCGTCCCGTTCGGACTTGTCACTTTTTCCCGCAGAACTGCAGGATCTTCACCTGTTTCACTCAGCATGGTCGCCGCCCCCAAAACCGTTTGCAAGGTGAGCTTGCGGGCATCTTCGTAGCTTAAGCCCACATCCATGCCCCCCTTAATCATCGCTTCAACCAGATAATAAACATAAGCCGGGCCACTGCCGGATAAACCGGTAATCGCATCCAATTTTTCTTCTTCTGTTATAAAAACAAGTCCAATGGATTCAAAGATGGTGCGTGCCAGCCGGACATGTTCATCGCGGACGTGATCCCCCAGGCACATGCCGGTTGCTGACAAGCCCACAATAGCAGATGTATTGGGCATGGTTCGAATAACAGGAGCAGCATGGCCAAGGAAATGGGATATGGTGGCCGTTGAAACACCGGCCACTACAGACAAAAATAATTGGTCAGGACGGGTCCATTCCCTGATATCAAGCAAGGCCTTCTCTATATCTTTTGGCTTCATGGCTAATATTAAGATATCAGCTTGCTGAATTGAGCTGTACGTTTGTGTCCGGTCAGCAACAACGCCAAAATTATAAACCAATTCATCAAGACGGAACCGGTCCTCTTTGTTTGTGACCGTGATTTGTCCGGGCTTGACAATCTTATGATCTAACAGGCCGCTTAAGATGGCCTCGGCCATGGCACCTGCCCCGACAAAACAAATTTTTTTATTTTCGATCAAGATTTTCAACCTCCACTCCTGAGTTATAGAATACCTATTGTATTATTCGACTTTAATGGTATATGATAATTCTGTCAACTTTTTCGGTAAAAATCAAAGGAATTTTAACGGAAGGAGATATTTTTAGTGCGTTCTTTTTTACAGCGTAAAGGAATTGATCTGTCTTTAAAAACATACGTCATTACGGGTTTATCCTACACAGCACTGGGCCTTTTTTCTTCCCTTATCATCGGATTAATTATCCGTACCGCCGGTCAGCAACTGGGCATTTCCTTTTTGACAGACATGGGCCAATTAGCGATGGATCTGACAGGCCCGGCCATCGGCGTGGCGGTGGCCTATGGTTTAAACGCCCCTCCCCTGGTCTTATTTGCTGCAGCGATCTGCGGCGCAGCCGGCATGCCGCTTGGCGGCCCTGCCGGAGCCTATGTGGCAGCGCTCATCGGGACAGAGTTGGGCAAGCTGGTCTCTAAGTCAACCCGGTTGGACATTATTATAACCCCATTAACCACTATCCTGGCAGGGTATGTGACGGCGTTTTACATCGGCCCCTATTTGGATCTGGCCTTACGTTCCTTTGGAGAAATGATTAACTGGTCTGTGGGGCAACAGCCGTTTGTGATGGGAATCTTGGTGGCTGTGTTGATGGGCCTGGCGTTGACAGCCCCTATTTCCAGCGCAGCCATTGCCATTATGCTTGGGTTGGAAGGATTGGCCGCCGGGGCAGCCACTGTGGGATGTGCAGCCCAAATGATTGGCTTTGCCACCTGCAGTTACAGAGACAACGGCATCGGCGGCTGGCTGGCCCAAGGGTTAGGCACCTCCATGTTACAGATTGCCAACATCATACGCAACCCATTTATCCTGCTGCCCCCCACATTAGCCGGTGCTATCTTGGCCCCGGTGGCCACCTTGTGGTGGGAAATGGAGAACGTCAAGGAAGGGGCCGGGATGGGCACCAGCGGCCTGGTAGGTCAAATCATGACTTTCACGGCAATGGGTTTTACCTGGGATGTCTTCTTTAAAGTTATGGTGCTTCATTTTATTGGGCCTGCTGTGATCAGCCTGGTTATTGCCGCATTTTTACGCCACAAAGGATTAATTAAACCGGGAGACATGAAAATAGAATACTGACAACATGACAAATAACGCTAAAAAGTGCCGAAAAGATTGTCTAAGCAGATAGAGTGAAGGCGCTTTTTGCGCTTCCCCAGGAAATGAAAATATTCTGACGTATATTTTCCAGGCTGGGTTGTTAATCCTAATGGATGGGTGATCAAATGATGAAACAGCTCTTTCATATTGATGAGGTATTGGATTTGATTGACCAATCACTCTCTAACTACCACAGAGACCGCGACAAAATGACATCACTGACAGAACATGTCCATCACCAGGCTGCGATTGATGCCTTGCTGATTCTGAAATCCCAAATTAAGCTTCGTTCCAGAATGAGCTAAGCACAAAATGGCTTTTCCTTGAACGGGAAAGGCCATTTTTATTTGCTCAGCAGCATGTACAGGATGAAAATGTCTTACCACTCGTATAGATGAGGGCTGATTGTAAACACTAATCATTGTAAGCTTCACAGCACAATTTCAGCTCAGAAAACATATCCGGACAGAAAGGAGAACAACAAAATGACACGCTTGTTAAAGCGGATGTCCAAAAAAGTGGCCGACTTGCTTTACGCCCTGTACGAGTATGAGTATAGGATTGACTGACAAACACCAGTCCATAAGGAAGCGCTTTGTTGATCATCCTATAGTAACTGCAAAGTATCTGGCTGGACACTGACCTGAATCGGTGTCTCGCCTACAATTTCTCCATCCCCATGGACAACCAGAGGTGACGCAGACGTTACCTCTATTTTTTTACCATAATAAAAATCAATTCCCGGTTTGGATACATGCCTGCCGCTAAACACCAATGGCAACAGGCGCAACAACTGCCAGCGGGACAAGTTGTGAACGATGCACACATCGAGGCGGCCGTCATTATATTTCGCTTGGGGGCAAATGGCCATCCCCCCTGCGTAAAATGGCATATTGGCGACAGCAATCAGCCAGACATTGCTGAAGCAATGTTTTTTTCCATCAATTGTAATTTCCACATCAACCGGTTGATACTTGCCCAGTACTTGCAGTAAACTAAAAATATAACAGAGTCGGCCAAGTTTAACCCGATTCAGCCATTTTTTCACCTTGGACTCGTTGGCTGTTTTAGCGATTTGCCCGTCAAACCCAATCCCTACCACAGTGAGGCATGTTCTGTGGCCGATGCGCACAATATCAATCCTTTGCTGTTGTGTTTCCCTGGAGTGGGTGCGGCGTTTCAGTATGCGTTCCAAAGCCAGTTCCACTTTCGTTTCTCCCAAAAGTCCCCGTAAGAAATCGTTACCAGAACCTGCCGGAATACAGCCGAAAGGAATGGGATGGTCAATCAATCCATTAACCACCTCCTGAATCGTCCCGTCACCTCCAACTGCAATAACGCCATCAATATTCGCTTGTTTACTTTGCTTGGCTTCCTCTTTCAATTGTTGTTCGTATTCTGTTATGAGCTGCTGCACGATGCTGGTGGCATGTCCCGGTTTCTCAGTGAAAAAAACTTTGTGGGGTACAGATTCATGATTAAGTTTGGCAGCAATACGTTTCCATACCCTTCCGCCCCGTCCGTGGCCTGATGTCTGGTTGACGATAAAGTAATACATATCATCACCTTTCTCCTGCTTGATGTGTCTTTAGTATGCCACAAAGTGAAATAATGAATAATTAACAGCCGGACGGTTACATTAATAGTAATGTTAAATTATACCAAGCTAGGAGGTCACTGCATGAGGAACTTTAGTATTGTCGGAACCTACCGCAGTCATTTTATGGACTGGTTTAAAGACGGTATCAAATCCCAATTTATACACAAGGGTTATACATATTTGGACTTGCCCTTAAACGATATTAAGCTGGTGTTCAACCTGGTGGACCCGGAACGTCCCCGTCCTTTCCGCCGCCAGGCCCAGGCCACCTTTGTTGTTTCCGTTTTGGAACTAGAAGATCACAACGGGGATATGTTTAAAAGCGCTTATCCTTATCTGATTCGCACACTGGCTAATCACCTGATTTGCATTGCCCACGGCCAAGACCAGATTAAGGTCTATTTTATAACTCCTGAACAAGGGTGTTACTGTCTGACTTACACTTTTGGTGAAGAAAAACAATTATTTCAATCGGTCTACCAGCGCCTGGAACCTTTAGCTTCTTCCAACCTAGTCATTGACAATTATTTTGAGCCGGATTTGCCTCAAACGTTATGGGATGGTGACCAAGTCACCCAGCAGATATACGAAGCGGGCAAAAAACTGGACGAGCTGAACTTGCTGCCTACTCCTTTTCCCATTCAAGAGTATCTTTCAGAACGGGACCTGCGCCATCTGCAAAAATTGTACGGGATTGGGGGGCTGAGTTACGGCAATTTAAGCAGCAGGCGTGATGAACATACCTTCTGGATGAGTGCCAGCGGGGTCAATAAGGCCAATTTGAGAACGGTCGGCCAGGATATTCTGCTGATCAAGGGTTATGATCAGGAGCGTAACGGAATGCTCATCAGTGTACCTCCCCAGATTCAGCCTAAACGGGCCTCAGTGGATGCGATAGAACATTGGATGATCTACCGCCAGCACCCTGAAGTGGGGGCGATTGTCCATATCCATGCTTGGATGGATGGGGTAAAAGCCACTGAAATCAATTACCCCTGCGGGACGATTGAACTGGCCAAAACGGTGGCCCAACTGGTGCAGGAATCGGAAAACCCTGCCCAGACAGTCATCGGCCTCAAAAATCACGGCCTGACCATCACAGGCAGAGATTTGAATGATATCTTTGAACGAATCGAAGGACGCATCATCCCCCAAGTACCTATGACATAAATGCCGGTCACTTAAGTTCTGATCCACTCGATCAACCGGTTAATCCACTTGATGACAAAAGGAACAGGATGAAGGGGCTCCTGCGTTTCCCCATGTGGAATCGATTCAGGTGTCCCGTTTTGTTGTGCATCAGGATCCACAATGGATTTTCCTTTGCTCAGGTGATCCAAAGCTTGATAAACGTTGATCTGGCCATAGCCGTAATAGGGATCATGACCAGGTGGGCCAAGATCATCCGCCGTCTGGCGTATTAAATTCATCACTTCCCGGTTGGAAAGTTCGGGGTGAAGGGAGCGGATCAAGCCGGCTAATCCGGCCACATGGGGGGCAGCCATCGATGTTCCGGACATAAACACATACTGGTCATTAACAAATGTACTGGGGATGTGTTCACCTGGTGCAGCAACATCCATGTAATCCCCATAGTTGGAGAAAACAGCTTTTTCCTCTAGATGATCCACTGCCGAGACAGCCAATACCTCCGGATAGGCAGCCGGATACATGGGAACATCCACATTGTCATTGCCTGCTGCAGCAACAAGAACAACGTCGTGTTCATAAGCATAGCGGATAGCATCATAAAGCAAATCAGAATGCTCCTCATCACCCAGACTCATATTAATCACTTTTGCCCCGTGATCAGTGGCCCATATAATCCCGTTAATCAGCTCAAACAGGCCACCTTCCCCCTTTTCATTCAACACTTTAACGGGCATAATCGTATTGTGCCAGGAAACTCCGGCAATACCGGTCAAATTATTGGTCACGGCTGCAGCAATACCAGCCACATGTGTCCCGTGGCCATGCTGGTCTTGAAAATCATCATTTTCCTCAATCACATTAAAGCCGTCCACTAGCTTTGCCGCTAAATCCTGATGGTGTTCCTCAACTCCGGTATCCAGTACAGCAATAGTCACATTTTCTGCCCCCTCAGTGATATCCCAGCCGGCCTCAGCCTTAATTTGAGACAAATTCCATTGATACGGGGCAAAAAATTCATCATTGGGCACATTACCCGCTGCCTGTTCTTGCTTGGTATAAATATAGTTGGGCTCTACTTTCTGCACGTGGGGGTCTGTTTGCAAATATTGAATCAGATCAGCTGTGGACTGTTCAGGATGCCGCAACACACAATAAGCATCAAAACGTTTCAGGACATTAAACTGCTGATGATGAACGAGCCAATTGTCTGCTGCTTCTTTACTGGCAAATTTGACAAGCACTTCCCCTTCCCGATAATGCTCCTCCATGTCCTGGCTGTCGCTTTCCTGGGATTGAACAACAATCGTCCAGCCCACTTCCGGTACCGACTGCTCGTTTTTCATATTCGTTTGTTGCTTGTCTTTCACTTGAACGTCCGTTTGTTCCCCGCCAATAAAAAAGTGTCCATTGGCGTCAGCTACCGAAGCCATGTCACCAATAAAATCCTTAATAAAAGCTAAATCCACTTCACCTACAAACCATTGCTTGTGATCATCATCTTGGCGGGCAATCAGCATGAATGGTTTCTCCCCAGAGGTGTAAGGATCGGAGTATATTAAGGATTGATCCTTTTTTGTTTTCAAGTCAAGCACAGCAAATGGATCATCTGGAAAATGAGCTGTCTGCATGACAACACGATTATCTTTAATTAAAGCAAAGGAATTAAAGTGGGGATGATCATTGATTTCCTGTTCAAATTCTTTGGTCAGTGTTTGTCCGGAAAAATCCAATTTGGCCCACTCTTCCAGTTGTTTGGCCAGCTGCTGAATAAACAAGGAAGATGTTAAAGCCAAGTCCTCCGCCAAAATGCCATCCCTCTCACTCTGCTTGATTTGAGGTTGTATCTCTTCTTCAGCCAGGTTGCCTTCATCATCACCCAGCCACAAAACAATGGAGGTAGAGAGAAGCAGTATCACGCCCAAAAGATAGAGTAAACGTTTTGGCACTTGCATAAAGGCACTCCCTTTTACTTGATCTAAAACCCTGATCCGCTTTGTACATATGGTGTGCCTTTTTGAATAAAATCTTACATCCACAAGGATAGAAAAAAACCTGCCCGCTTAGGGACAGGGAATACAGTTTCAATGAAAAGTCATTTATTTATGGCAAAAAGTTAAATGGTGGACAGCATGATACCGATACACATCAATGATAAATAGGCTAAAGAGTACACAAAATTGATCCGGGCCCATAAAATATCCTTTTTAATATAGAAGCCGGCCAGGGCCAGCGCCAACCAGGCTAAGCCCAGAACCAAAGCAAGCCACACATAACTCCAGCCAACGTTGGTCACCAGGTAAAGATACAAGCTAGTGGGAATCAAGGCTGCCACCCATAAGACGATCTGCTGTTTCGTCACTCCAAACCCTTTGACAACCGGCAACATGGGGATGCCTGCTGCCCGGTAATCCTCACAGCGTCTCATGGCCAGCGCCAAGAAATGGGGTGGTTGCCAGACAAACATGAAAGCAAAGAAAACCCATGCACCGGGATCAAGGCTGCCGGTGACTGCCGTCCAGCCGATCACTGGCGGCATGGCCCCTGCCACACCGCCCACAACAGTGTTCAGATGGTGTGTCCGTTTAAGCCACATCGTATAGACAACGACATAGAAAAACAGTCCAATTAAGGCCATCATAGTCGCTACCCAGTTGACAAACAACAGCAGCACTGTTCCCAAAACGGCCAGAATGTAACCCATTATCAGCACATTTTTCGGATCCAGACGCCCTTCAGCCAATGCTCTGTTTTTGGTGCGCAACATTTTTTGGTCGATATCACGGTCAATAAAATTGTTTAAACAGGTTCCTGAGGCAATAATCAGTGCTGTTCCCAATAAAGTGAGCAAAATGAGGGCCAGTGAAAGCTGACTGAACCCCACAAATCCGCCTGCAGCCAGCCACATGCCCGTCAGGACGGTCAGCAGGTTGCCCAAAATGATCCCTACCTTGGTTACCGTCACATAATCTTTCCATGTACCGGATAATTTGCGATCCGCTAGAGGACCCGGCTCCATCACATGGCGAGAGATATACTCTTTTTTTACACTTTTTACAGCTTTATCCATGATAAATCCTCCAAATCCGAATTAACGTGATCTGATTGATATACGTTAGACATTTTCGTTATTGCTAAGATTATTATAAAATAAGGAATAGCAGTCATTCCTCTACAAATTGTGACAATCAGGTGAATTAAAAAGTGAAGCTCTAACATTTATCCACTTTTGCTTTATAATGTGTTTAGCACTATGCCCTAAGTTTACACCATTATGACCTGGCAGTAAACATCAATCGGGATTCTGTACCGGATACAGGCTCATAAAGACAGAGAACAGGTGATTCAGTGATGAACAAGCTATTAAAAATCCTTGGCATTTTAGCAACCGTAGGTATTATCCTTGTGATTTTAGCAGGGGTTGTTGTGACCAAGACCGGTTCCGGTGATGGATGTGGGCCAAACTGGCCGCTTTGTCATGGACAACTTTTTCCCTCAGAACCAACCTTTGAGACTGTTGTGGAATATACGCACCGTTTAGTCACAGGCATTGCGGGAATCACTATTTTTATTTTTACCATTTTAACTGCTGTTGTTTACCGTAAGCACAAGGAAGTTTTATTGGTAGCAGCGGCAGCCATTTTCTTTTTGCTTTTACAGTCAGTTCTGGGGGCCCTTGCTGTTGTCTACGGGCAGTCATCAGCAGTCATGGCTTTGCATTTCGGTTTTTCTCTATTGTCCTATGCCACGTTGTACGTCTTACTGTGTTATGTTTTTCATTTAGGCAAACGGGACCGTCTGCCTTCAGCCCGCTTTTCTCCGGCCGTTAAATACGGAGCGTTATTTTTATTCGTGTTCAGTTATATCGTGGTTTACTTAGGTGCCTTTGTGACGCATACGGGCTCAAGTATGGGCTGTCAGGGATGGCCGTTATGTAATGGTCAGCTGATCCCTGCAGATCTCAGCGGACAAACTGGAGTACAGTATCTGCACCGGGTGGCCGCGTTTGGCTTGTTGTTGGCATTTAGCTGGTTTATGTACCTGGTTCGCCGCAACTGGCGCCATAACCGGTTGTTGTTTAACTCTACGGTAGCCATGTTTTGGCTACTAGTGGCACAAATTGTGACCGGGGCAATTGTCATTTTTTCTGGTCTTGATCTATATGCCACCATTCTACACGCCTTCTTTATTACGCTCATGTTTGGGTTCCTAACTTATGTTGTCTTGTATGTCTTTCGCCGGGCCTAAGCATTAATTTAGCGCCCTCCCCTTTTGGTACATAGGGGCAGGGCGCTCTTTCAATTTTCACTAACACTGCGGACATATCATTCGGTCTCAAAATCTTGCGGTGTCTCAAAACTAACAGGGCCAAACTTCCCGGAGCGGAGATCATTTAAAATGAGGTCACTGGTTCGTTCAAAGTCCACACTGCCTCCGCCTTTGAGACAGCCCCTTTTTCGCCCGATTTCCTCCATTAGTTGAACGGTTTCACCGTCACCCAGCTCTGTTAAGGCATACCTCTCTTCCAAGCGTTGGGGATAAGCACGGCGCAAAAAGTCCACAGCGAACAAAGCCACCTCATCCTTGGGCAAAATTTCATCCCGTATCGCTCCGCTGGCAGCCAGTTTAAATCCTACCAACTGGTCGTCAAATTTCGGCCAGAGTATACCAGGGGTGTCCAACAGTTCCAACCCTCCTCCTGTTTTGATCCATTGCTGGGCTTTCGTCACCCCAGGCCTGTCCCCTGTTTTAGCGACGTGTCGCTTGGCCAACCGATTAATCAACGAAGATTTGCCTACATTGGGAATACCTACGATCAGCGCACGAATAGGGCGCGGTTTCATCCCCTTGTCTTTCATTTTCCTAATGATATGGCTAGCCAGCTCTTGACAGGCTGGAGGAATAGCACTAATACCTTTACCGGATTGGGCATCAACGGCCAACGCTTTAAACTCCTTTTGTTCAAAGAAACGAAGCCATTCTTTGGTGATGGACTGATCAGCCAAGTCTTCTTTGTTTAGCAGAACAAGCCGTGGTTTATCCTTAACCAGCTCGTCCATCATTGGATTTTGTGAAGAGTAGGGCAAACGGGCATCCAGTAACTCAATAACCACATCAATCAGTTTCAATTTTTCCGTTACCTGTCTTTTGGCTTTGGCCATATGACCTGGGAACCACTGAATAGTCACATTGTTCACCTCTTATTTGACCAGACGAATATCCTGCAAAGGCCAGAACACCAATTCGGCCCGGCCAACAACCGAACTGATAGGGATTGTCCCGATATTGCGGCTATCCCGGCTGTTGGGACGGTTATCACCCATAACAAACAATTCTCCCTCGGGGACCACCTCGCGAAAATCATGCATCATAAAGCCCGCTGACGGGTCAAGATAAGGTTCTTCTATTTGTTCGCCATTTATGTATAAAACCCCGTTTTTCACTTCCACCACATCGCCAGATTCGCCGATCACCCGTTTGATCCAATCCTTATCATGAGTGGCGTGAAAGACGATAATATCACCCCGCTTCGGCTCACCCCACAGATAGACGGCTTTATTGACAATCAGGCGTTCTTTATCATGCAAAGTGGGCAGCATCGATTCCCCATCTACTACGATAGGGGCAAATAACAGCAGACGGATGATCAGGGCAAGGCCCACTGCCAATATGATCGCTTTTACCCATTCCCACAACCCGTCACTTGAGTTTGTACCGGAGTTCGGGTTATGCTCCTCCACATCTTGCTTGAAAGCATCGTATGATTGGCTCAATCTTATTCTCCCCTTGCTCTTTTCGGTTCGAAAAAAGGAGCTTGTCAACCAAGCTCCTTTGCTGATCTTATCGAATTTCTTTAATTCGAGCAGCTTTACCTTGTAATTTGCGCAAGTAGTAAAGCTTGGCGCGGCGCACTTTACCACGGCGTACAACTTCAATCGTCTCGATTTTCGGAGAATGTAACGGGAAAGTACGTTCAACCCCGACGCCATTGGAAATTTTCCGTACAGTAAATGTTTCACTGATGCCGGTTCCCCGGCGGCGGATGACAACCCCTTCAAAAACCTGAATACGTTCACGCTGGCCTTCTACAACTTTAACGTGAACGCGGACGGTATCACCTGCCCGAAATTGAGGGATGTCCTCCCTAAGCTGTTCCTTTTCAAGTTCACGGATCACAGGATGCATTTGCAATTCCCTCCTTCCTCAACAGACGTTCATGCTAGGTGTGCTAGCAGCGGACCGCCTTTGTTCAGGGCAAAACACCACAAGGATAATATTAGCATATACAGCGTTTGAACTCAATGCTTTTTCTCTTTTTCCCATTCAGCAAGCCAAGCTTTTTCCTGTTCGGATAACGGATAGTGCTCTAATAGATCGGGACGGCGCTGCCAGGTCCGGTACAAGGACTGACGGTGGCGCCATTCCTTAATGCGTTCATGATGGCCTGACAAGAGAACTTCAGGTACTTTCATGCCTCTAAAATCAGCGGGACGGGTATATTGGGGATATTCCAACAAACCAGTGCTGAATGAGTCATCCTTAGGTGAGGATTCATTGCCAAGTACGCCTTCACGCAGCCGGACAATGCTGTCAATGATCACCATGGCCGCCAGCTCGCCGCCGGTTAAGACATAGTCACCAATAGACAGCTCATCGGTCACTAAGTATTGGCGAATGCGCTCATCATAACCCTCATAATGGCCACAGATAAACATCAGATGATCCTCACAGGCCAATTCCTCTGCTTTCCTTTGTGTGTAAGGTTCTCCCTGCGGGGACATGAGCAAGATGCGCGGTTTCACCTGAGCCGGGAGCTGGCTCAAACGATCTTCTACTGCATAAAAAAGGGGTTCCGGCTTCAACACCATGCCACCGCCACCCCCATAAGGGTAATCATCCACTTGATGATGCTTGTTGGAGGCATAGTCCCGGAAGTTAATCAACTGGAAGCGGACCAATTCTTTTTCCTGTGCTTTACCCAGGATGCTGCTGTTTAAGACACCGCTGAACATCTCGGGGAACAGGGTCAGGATGTCGATGGAGAGCTTACTCATCTAGTAACCCCTCGATCACATGGATGGTAATCTGCTTCCGGTCCACATCCACCTCTTTGACCACATCCTCTATATAGGGAATCAGGATCTCCCTCTTCCGTCCCGGTGCTTTAACCACCCACACATCATTGGCCCCGGGGGTTAAGATGGTCTCCACTGTGCCCAGCGTCTCACCTGCATCGGTCACCACCTGGCAGCCAATGATTTGATCAAAGTAATATTCTCCCTCAGGAAGGGGCTCCCGTTCATCTTCCGGGACTTTGAGCAAGCCCCCTTTATACTGTTCCACATCATTAATGGTGTGGTGACCTTCGAAAGTGAGCAAATCAAATTGCTTGTGTGTGCGGTGACTGGCCACCGTGAGCGGCTTACCATCAACTTGTTGGTGATTGACGAAATAGTACAGGGTATTCCCAGGCTGATAGCGCTGCTCTTTAAAATCGGAAACGGTGATGACACGCACTTCGCCGCGGATGCCATGAGTATTTACAATTTTGCCAACTGTGTAGTACTTGGTCATCACTCACCCTGCTTTCTTTCCTGTGAGTCCTCATCATGATCTACTCAATGTCAATATAGATGCGTTTGCCCTGTTTGCTGCCTGCCCCGTTAACCACTGTCCGCAGTGCATTGGCAATTTTGCCCTGTTTGCCAATCACTTTGCCCATATCATCCGGATGAACGCTTAATTGATAAACAATTGCCTGCTCATGCTGTTTTTCGGTGACTTGCACTTCTTGGGGATGGTCAACAAGGGAGCGGGCGATCGTTTCAATGAGTGTTTTCACGGCTCTAGCCCCCTCAAACCGGCCTTATTTTAGTTTCAGTTCGTGAAACTTGGCTAGGACGCCTGCTTTGCTTAGTAAGCTGCGTACCGTATCTGACGGCTTGGCTCCGTTTTGCAGCCACTTCAATGCTTTCTCCTCATCGATTTTCACTTCAGCGGGCTGGCTGACCGGATTGTAGGTGCCGATCTCTTCAATAAAACGGCCATCTCGGGGAGAGCGGGAATCAGCCACCACCACACGATAAAATGGTTTCTTTTTAGCACCCATGCGTTTCAGACGGATTTTGACTGCCATGTTCATGTCCTCCTTAATGATTATTTTTAGCGTTATTAGAGTTAATCATTTAACAAACTACAAGTTTGATAAGCAGTATTAATTAAAACGGGCTAAAGGGAAACTTGAAGCCCTTCCTTTTTTTCTTTTTCCCGGCCATGTTGGCCATCTGCTTCATCATTTTTTTCATGTCCTGAAACTGTTTGAGCAGACGGTTCACATCCTGAACGGAGGTGCCGCTGCCTTGGGCAATCCGTTTGCGACGGCTGGCATTGATAATCTCAGGGTTTTGTTTCTCTTCTTTGGTCATGGAGCGCACAATCGCTTCCACTTGTTTTAATTTTTTCTCGTCCACTTTAAGATCTTTTAAGCCCTTCACTTTGCCTGCACCGGGCAGCATGCCTAAGAGTTCATCCAGCGGCCCCATGTTGCGCACCTGCTCCAGCTGTTCCAGGAAGTCATCAAAGGTAAATTCCATCTTGCGAATCTTGCGTTCCAGCTCTTTCGCTTTTTCCTTATCCACTTCCTGCTGGGCTTTTTCAATCAGGGTGAGCACATCACCCATGCCCAAAATACGAGACGCCATCCGGTCGGGATGGAAGGGTTCCAAAGCCTCAAGCTTCTCGCCCATCCCCACAAACTTAATAGGCTGCCCTGTAACAGCCTTGACCGACAAGGCTGCACCACCGCGCGTATCACCGTCCAGCTTGGTTAAAATAACACCGGTGATATCCAGCTGGTCGTTAAAGCTTTGGGCAACATTGACGGCATCCTGACCGGTCATGGCATCCACAACCAGCAGAATTTCTTCAGGATTGACCGCTTCCTTGATTTGATTCAATTCACCCATCAAGGTTTCATCAATATGCAAGCGGCCAGCCGTATCAATCAAAACATAATCGTTGTGCTGTTCTTTGGCTTGTTCAATCGCCTTTTTAGCAATCTCCACCGGGCTTTCCTTGTCGCCCAGAGAGAAAACGGGGACATTGAGCCGCTCACCCAACACTTCCAGCTGTTTTATGGCGGCAGGACGGTAAATATCGGCGGCGACCAAGAGCGGGTTACGGTTTTGCTTTTGCAAGTATTTGGCCAGCTTTCCGGTTGTGGTCGTTTTACCGGCCCCCTGCAAACCGACCATCATAATCACGGTCGGCGGGCGCTGGCTGACAGCTAGTTTGGCGTTTTCCCCGCCCATCAAAGCAGTCAGTTCCTCGTTAACGACTTTGATCACCTGTTGGCCAGGGGTGAGGCTTTTTAACACCTCTTGACCGACAGCCCTTTCTTTGACACGATTGACAAAGTCACGCACCACTTTAAAGTTGACGTCCGCCTCCAGCAGGGCCAGACGCACTTCCCGCATCATCTCTTTAACGTCCGCTTCGGTCACCTTACCTTTTCCCCTGATCTTGCGCAACGTTTCTTGCAGTCGGTCGGCTAATCCTTCAAAGGCCATACGCGCCGCCTCCTAATCCACGTTTTTCAATGCGGACACCAGACGTTTCAGTTCTTCCCTATCCGGTGAGCTTTCCTCCAGCAAACCTGTCATTCGTTCCAGCAGTTGTTGGCGCTGTGCATACTTTGCAGCCAGCTGCAACTGGGCTTCGTATTTTGTGAGCAGTTCTTCAGCCCGTTTCAGGTGTTCATAGACAGCCTGACGGCTCACTTGAAACTGCTCGGCAATTTCGCTCAGGGACAGGTCGTCATAGTAGTACAGCTCCATATACTGCCGTTGCTTGTCTGTCAGCAGTGGATGGTAAAAATCATACAGCAGGTTCAGATGCGTCTTCTTCTCCAGCATGAGCAAACTCCTCTTTTGGCCCTCCAAAGGGAGTGTTAAGGGGTGACAAGTTTGTAACCTTAACAGTATCTTATCATACTTGATATGACATTCTCTGTCAAGGTATTTTTCTTGTCACATCTTTATCTTAGCCGCACCAAGGCCCTGCTTAGCGTCCCAGGTGATGCTCATTCTGCGGGCTGCTGCTCTCTTTCTTCAAACAGCTCAGAGAACAGGGCGTACACATACTGCTCAACGTCAAAGGGTTGCAGGTCATCCAGTTTCTCTCCCAGGCCAACATATTTAACGGGGATGCCCAATTCATTGCGGATTGCGATGACAATACCGCCCTTCGCTGTACCGTCCAGTTTGGTTAGTACAATGCCGGAGATACCTGTAGCCTCATTAAACGTCTTCGCCTGGGACAGCGCGTTTTGACCTGTTGTGGCGTCTAAAACAAGCAGTGTCTCGTGAGGGGCTTCAGGAATCTCCCGCTGAATAACCCGGTAAATTTTGTTTAATTCCTGCATCAGGTTCACTTTGTTTTGCAAGCGGCCAGCCGTGTCACAAAGGAGCACGTCAATCTCCCGTTTTCGGGCTGCTTGGATGGCATCATATACTACAGCGGCCGGGTCGCTGCCAGCATGATGCTTGATGACGTCCACACCAGCCCGCTCTCCCCAAATTTCCAGCTGCTCAATAGCCCCGGCCCGGAATGTATCCCCTGCGGCCAGCAGCACCTTTTTTCCTTGTTGTTTAAACATATGCGCCATTTTGCCGATGGTGGTGGTTTTGCCTACGCCGTTCACCCCGACAAAAAGAATGACCGTCAGACTGCCATCCTGGACGTTCAGTTCCTGATTTTCGGCAGAGGGCTGCAGCAGCTCCACAAACTTTTCGATGATCAACGGTTTTAAAGCCTCGCTGTCTTCAATTTTTTGCCGTTTGGCCTCCATCTTGAGATCATCGACCAAATCTAGCACGGTTTGTACACCTACATCAGCCTGGATCAGAACTTCTTCCAACTCCTCAAAAAACTCTTCGTCCACTTTGCGGTAGCGGCTTAACAGGTCGTTAATTTTATCGGCGAACGAATCTCTGGTTTTGGACAACCCCTCTTTAAACTTGTTAGTCACACTTTCTGTTTGCTGGGTAATTTTTTCTTTTAATTTTTTAATG